>USSI01000195.1 GCA_900557315.1 uncultured Butyricicoccus sp.
TTGCATGATAGCGGGCATCTGATCTGCATCGACCGGGACGACGAGGCGCTCGAAAATGCGAAAACCCGCCTCAAGGACGTCTGGCAGCGCGTCACCACGGTCAAAAGCGATTTCCGCGATATTGACAAGGTGCTGGAAAGCCTCGGCTTTGCGGGCGCGGACGGCATTCTGTTTGACCTCGGCGTATCCTCGCCGCAGCTTGACCATGCGGAGCGCGGCTTCTCCTATATGCAGGACGCACCGCTCGATATGCGCATGGACCGGACACAGAAGCTGACCGCGTACGATGTGGTCAATTCCTGGAGCCGGGAGGAGATCCGCCGCATCCTGTTTGAGTACGGCGAAGAGCGGTATGCGCCGCTGATTGCCGCGGCGATCGAGCGCGAGCGTGAAAGCAAACCGATCGAGACCACGCTGCAGCTGGTCGATGTGATAAAAAGCGCGATGCCGGGCAAGGCAAAGCGCGAAAAACAGCATCCTGCCAAGCGCAGTTTCCAGGCGATCCGTATTGCGGTCAACGATGAGCTTGGCGCAGTGCGGGAGGCGATGGACAAGGCGATCGACTGTCTGAATCCCGGCGGGCGGCTGGCGGTCATCACGTTCCACAGCCTGGAGGACCGCATCGTCAAAACGGCGTTCCAGCAGGCGGCGCAGGGATGTACCTGCCCGAAAGATTTTCCGGTGTGCGTGTGCGGCAAAAAACCCAAAGTGCGGCTGACCCCGCGCAAGCCTATTGTACCGGATGAAAAAGAGACGGCGGAGAACCCAAGGGCGCGCAGCGCGAAGCTGCGCGTCTGCGAAAAGATATGAACTGTGATTTTTGGAGAAAGGAAATGCAATGATGACTGCCGGCAGGGAAAGCGTAGCATATAAACAGTATGAGGAACGTTTCCCGGTACCGCAGGAGCCGCAGCGCAGTCTGCGCGTGGCGCCCGCGCCGCGCCGCCGCAAAAAGGCGGGCATCCGCCCGAGCCTTCTGGCCTGCATTGTGCTGGTAGCAGTCGTTTCGGTTTATATCCTGTTCTGCCAGATGCAGTTGACGCAGCTCACCGCTGAGGTGAGCGACCAGAACGAAACGCTTAGCGAGCTGACGGCGGAAAATGTTTCCCTGAACACCAAGCGGGTGAACAGCATGAGCATAGACGAGGTGGAGGAATACGCAGCCAATGAGCTGGGAATGGTAAAGATGGATAATTCACAGATTGAATATGTCGAACTGACCAACCCGGACAGCGTTACGGTTGCAAACAGCGGCGCTTCGCTCGATACACTGTTTGCCGGCCTGGCGCGAAGCTTTTCCGCGATTGTGGAATATATTCGGTAAGTAAATGAATAGGATGCGTACAGGGGAGTGAGAGGTGGAATGCTTCTGACTCCTTACGCTTTTTCAGACCATCCTACTTGGAGGAATGCAGATTCTATGGCGGCAAAAGGACCAGATAATCGGATGCGTGCGCGCATCGGCGTGCTGACGCTGGCGTTTGTGTTGCTTGGCTTTGGACTTGTCGGCATCCGCCTGCTGTATATGCAGGTGTTTCAATATGATTTTTATGTCCAGCAGGCGACCTCCCTGCAAACGCGCGACAGCTTTATTACCCCCAACCGCGGCACGATCTATGACGCGAATATGCAGGTGCTGGCGGAGTCGGCGTCTGTTGAACGCATCTGTATCACACCGGGCGCGGTGGTCAGCGAAACCAAAGTGAACAAAGGTATCTCAGCGGAAAGCCAGCAGCAGACGCTGGCGACCATCCTGTCTGATACGCTGGATCTTGACTATGACACGGTGCTGGGCAAAATCCAGAACACGGATTCGGGATATGAGATCATCGCCCAGAAGGTGGATAAGGACGTGTCCCGCGAGCTGTACGAGAAGCTGGAGGCGGCGGACTGTACCGGCGTGTACTCCGAGCCGGATACCAAGCGCTATTACCAGCAGGGTTCCTTCCTTTCCGCAGTACTGGGCTATGTCAACAGCGACAACAACGGCGTTTATGGCATCGAGTCCCAGTACAACGACGAGCTTTCCGGTACGGCGGGCCGTATTGTCCGCGTGCAGAACGGACAGAACAAGGACCTGGAGCCGGAAGCAATTACAGAAATCCCGGCGCAGGACGGCAATTCGCTCGTGCTGACAATCGACAGCGATATCCAGAATATCCTGGAAAAGCATCTGGAAACCGCGCTGGCGGATAATCCGAACGCACGTGACGGTGTCTCCGGCATTGTCATGAACGTCAAAACCGGCGAGGTGCTGGCAATGGCCAACCTGCCGGATTTTGACCCCAACAACGCGTACCAGCTGACCAACGAACGTTACATCAACGAGCTGAAAGAGGACGTGACGGCACTGCTGCAGGAAGCGGGTGTCAGCGCCAGCATTTCGGATAAATGGTATCAGGAGGGCGGGCTGACCAACCTGCCGGAGAGCATCCAGGATAACGAGGAACTGGTCGATGCGCTCGGTGATGCGCGCGTTAATATCCTGACAAAGAGCTGGCGCAACCCGGTGGTTTCCGACAACTATGAGCCGGGTTCGACGTTTAAGCTGATGACGGTTGCCTCTGCCTATGAACTGGGCACCGCGCACGAAGAGGACGCTTACTACTGCGGCGGCTCGATGCAGGTGGAAACCTGGACGATCAGCTGCCACAACACCGGCGGCCACGGCACGCAGACGCTGACCGAGGCGCTGATGAATTCGTGCAACGTAGCGATGATGCAGATTGCGGAAAAGACCGGTAAAGAGCGCTTTTATCAGTTCTTCAAGGCTTTCGGCATGACCGAGCCGACCGGCATTGACCTGCCGGCGGAGAGCGGCGGCCAGTTCTATGACCCGGATTCAAACGACTGGAACGAGGTTTCGCTCGCGACGGCGTCGTTCGGCCAGCGCTTTACCGTCACCCCCCTGATGGAACTGAACATGGTCTGTGCGATCGTGGATGACGGCAAGCTCAAGCAGCCTTATGTCGTCAAGCAGGTCCTGAACGCGGATGGTTCGGTCAAATCGACGAGCGAGACCACGGTTGTCCGCCAGGTAATCTCGGAGGAGACCTCGGCCTATATGCGCGAGGCGATGGAGCAGGTCGTTTCGAGCGGTACGGGCAAAAACGCTTACGTTTCCGGCTACCGCATCGGCGGCAAGACTGCAACTTCGGAAATCCTGCAGGAGCGCGATGCAGAGGGCAAAATAATTGATACAGAGAACCGCTATACGGCATCCTTCATCGGCGTAGCGCCGATGGACGATCCGCAGATTGCGGTGCTGGTTGCGATCAATGATATCCCGGAATCCTCGCCGCACGGCGGCGGCGCGATTGCCGCGCCGGTGGTAGGCCGCATTATGGAGGAGGTCCTCCCGTATCTCGGCGTTTCTGCGGTTTACTCGGATGAGGAGAACGACCGCCGTGAGCTGACCGTTCCGAGCGTGATCGGTTCGACCGAAGAAGAGGCGGCGGCGACGCTTGCGGACGCGGGCTTTGAATACCGCGTGGTGGGCGAAGGCGATACGGTTACCGACCAGGTGCCGGCGAGCGGCGTGCGTATCCCGGCAAGCGGCAGGGTCATCCTGTATATGGGTGAAAGCAAGCCGACTGAGCAGATCGAAGTGCCTGACCTGAGCGGGCTGACGCCGGACGAATGCCGCGACACGCTCGAACAGTACGGATTGTATCTCCGCCAGACGGGCGTTGCAAGCTCGCAGGTGACAGGAAATACAACTGCAAGCAGGCAGAGCCCGGCGGCTGGGACAAAGGTGAACATTGGCGCGGTGGTGACGGTTGAATTCTCGGATACCACAAGCGTTAACGACCGATAGGAGGAAAAGATGAAATTACAGGAA
>USSI01000196.1 GCA_900557315.1 uncultured Butyricicoccus sp.
CATACTGACGTTTTTCACGTAACATGGACTCCGGGCTCAGATACTGGAATCTGTTCTCATAGGCCTTAAGTTTTGCAGCAAAAAGTTCTGTCTTACTGTTCATGGCACGCTGCAGACGGTCTCCGTACATATGAAAGCTCTCCAGAACACTGCGAAAATCATCCACTGCCAGCTCTGCTGCAGCAGATGGTGTAGGTGCCCGCAGGTCTGCTACAAAATCCGCAATGGTAAAATCCGTCTCATGTCCCACTGCCGAGATCACCGGTGTCCTGCACTCAAAAATAGCACGGGCAACGCTCTCCTCGTTAAAGGCCCAGAGATCTTCAATAGAGCCACCTCCACGGCCGACGATGATCACGTCCACCCCTGCTTTATCCAGCATCCGGATTCCCTTTACGATACTCTGCGCCGCTCCCTCTCCCTGCCCAATGTCATGGACTTTGTGGCCTCCGGTGAAGATGTAGAGGTCATTGCAGAAAAGCTGCTCCAGGCGGCCCGGTAAGCGGCTTTCAAATACATCCCGCGGCTCCCGGCGCCCACGATGGTGCCGGGAGCCGCTTTTCACCTGTGCTGCGGCTGCCCAGCCTGTCAGCCATACTGGAGTATGCTACTTCCAGCGAGCAAAGCGCCGAAAAAAAGGACTCTTTTTTGTGCAAAAAGGCAGGAATACAGAACAGAGTCCCCAGCTATTTGCGCACTTATAACAAAAAGAAGCCGCTGGCATTCACAGATTTCTATACTGTCTAATTTGTTATAGAATTGACATTCCTCGCAGAAAAGGACTATACTATACATGCTGACAAGCACTCAAAACGGCAAATTTCGAGACGGCCCCCGCTTGGGGGCCAAACCGAACGAGGAGGATCAAGCATGAAAGACATTGTAGAGATCCGATGGCACGGCCGGGGCGGCCAGGGCGCCAAAACGGCGTCGCTGCTGCTGGCGGACGCGGCGTTCGCATCGGGCAAGTATGTGCAGGGGTTCCCGGAATACGGCCCCGAGCGCATGGGCGCGCCGATCACGGCGTACAACCGCATTTCGGACGAGCGGTGCACCATCCATTCCAACATCTACGAGCCGGACTACGTTGTCGTGGTGGACGAGACGCTGCTGCAGTCGGTCGACGTGACGCACGGCCTGAATCCCAAGGGCGCGATCGTCATCAACACGCACAAGTCGCCCGACGAGGTGCGCCCGCTGCTGCGCGGCTACGAGGGCCGCGTGTACACGATCGACGCGCGCGCAATCTCCGAGCGCACGCTCGGCAAGTATTTCCCCAACACGCCCATGCTGGCCGCCATCGTCAAGGTCAGCGGCGTGCTCGACCCGTGGCGGTTCATATCTGACATGGAGGCGTCCTTCAAGCATAAGTTCGCCACCAAGCCGCAGGTCATTGAAGGCAACATGGAGTGCCTGACCCAGTCTCTCAAGGAGGTGCGCGGATAATGGCTAAGTGCGCAAAGGATATCAACGAGCAGTCGCCCTGGCAGGACCTGACCCCGGGCGGTGAAATCTACGAGGGTGGCACCGCCCGCCTGACCATGACGGGCGAGTGGCGGGCCAACATCCCGGTGTGGGACGAGTCTAAGTGCAAGCAGTGCCTGCTGTGCGCCCCGTTCTGCCCGGATTCGTCCATCCCGGTGACCGACGGCAAACGGGCGGACTTTGACTTTGACCACTGCAAGGGCTGCGGCATCTGCTGGAAGGTGTGCCCCTTCGGTGCGATCGACTTTGTGAAGGAGGAGAAGTGATGAGCATCCGAGAGCGGCTTTCGGGCAACGAAGCGGTTGCCTATGCCATGCGGCAGATCAATCCGGACGTGTTCGCGGCTTTCCCCATCACGCCCTCGACCGAGATCCCGCAGTATTTTGCGCAGTATGTTGCAAACGGCCAGGTGGATACCGAGTATGTGACGGTCGAGTCCGAGCACTCGTCCATGTCCACCTGCATCGGCGCGGAGGCGGCGGGCGTGCGCGCGGTCACGGCGACCTCGTCCTGCGGCCTGGCGTTCATGTATGAGCTGCTGTACGTCGCGGCGTCCTCGCGCCTGCCGATCACGCTGGCGGGCGTCAACCGCGAGCTGACCGGCCCGATCAACATCAACAACGACCATTCCGACTCCATGGGCGCGCGCGACGCGGGCTGGATCCAGCTGTACGCGGAGAACAATCAGGAGGCGTATGACAACTATCTGCAGGCCATGCGCATTGCGGAAACGCCCGATGTGCGCCTGCCGATCATGGTGTGCCAGGACGGCTTTATCACCTCGCACGCGGTGGAGAACATCCTGCTCGAGGAGGACGACGCGGTCAAGGCGTTTGTCGGCGAATACCATCCCGAGCACGCGCTGATCGGCCGGGAGACCCCGCTGGCCGTCGGCCCGTACGATGTTTCGCCCTACTACATGGAGCACAAGGTGCAGCAGGCCGAGGCGATGAAGAACGCCAAGCGCGCGATTCTGGACGTGGCGGCGGATTTTGAAAAGACCTTCGGACGCAAGTACGGCTTTTTTGAGGAGTATCGCATGGAGGACGCCGAGGTCGCCCTCGTGCTGATCGGCTCGACTGCGGGCACCGCCAAGGCGTGCATCGACCAGCTGCGCGCCGCGGGCCGCAAGGTTGGTCTGATTAAACTGCGTGTATTCCGCCCGTTCCCGGCGGAGGAGCTGGCGCAGGCGCTGGGCCACGTCAAGGCTGTGGCGGTCATGGACAAAAGCGAGAGCTTTTCTGCGTGCGGCGGCCCGCTGTACGCGGAAACCTGCGCGGCGTGCTACGATCTGGAGACCCGCCCGGTGCTGATCGACGTGGTGTACGGTCTGGGCGGCCGCGACGTGGCGACCGAGGACATCGCCCGCGTGTTCGACCATCTGTTCCTGATGGCTGAGAACGGCGGGCAGGGGCCGAAGTACATCCACATGGGCCAGCGCAGCAAGGATAAGGAGGTGCTCTGAGATGGCATATAACCACAAAAAGGAACTGAGCAAGCCGGAGCGCTTTGTCGGCGGGCACCGCCTGTGTGCGGGCTGCGGCGCGGGCCTGGTGTGCCGCGGTATGCTGCGCGCGCTCGACGAGGGGGACAAGGCGGTCGTGTGCAACGCGACCTCGTGCCTCGAGGTTTCGTCCTTCCTGTACCCCTATACCGCGTGGGAGGACTCCTACATCCATTCCGCGTTTGAGAACGCGGCTGCCACCTGCGGCGGCGTCGAGGCGGCGTATAATGTGTTAAAGCGCAAGGGCAAGCTGGATGATACTTATAAATTCCTCGCCATCGGCGGCGACGGCGGCACGTATGACATCGGCTTCCAGTCGCTTTCCGGCGCAATGGAGCGCGGACATGACATGGTGTATTTCTGCTACGACAACGAGGCGTACATGAACACCGGCATCCAGCGTTCGTCCTCCACGCCGCGCTTTGCCAGCGCAACCACCACGCCGGCCGGCTCGGTCTCCGTGGGCAAAAAGCAGAACAAAAAGGACCTGACCGAGATCATGGCCGCGCACAACATCCCCTATGTCGCGCAGACCACCTTCCTCGGCAACTTCAAGGACTTCCACGAGAAGGCGCACCGCGCAATCTACACCGAGGGGCCGGCGTTCGTCAACGTCATGTCGCCCTGCCCGCGCGGCTGGCAGTATTCGACCGAGCTGCTGCCCGAGATATGCAAGATGGCGGTCGAGACCTGCGTCTGGCCGCTGTACGAGGTCATCGAGGGCAAATGGCACCTGAACTATATGCCGAAGAAGAAGCTGCCGGTCACCGAGTTCATGAAGCTGCAGGGGCGCTTCAAGCACTGTTTCAAGCCCGGCAACGAGTGGACGATCGAGG
>USSI01000197.1 GCA_900557315.1 uncultured Butyricicoccus sp.
CAGAAAGGAGCACCTGCCATGGAGGTATTGCTCGATATCATCCGTCAGTTGGATTATGATATCCTTGTTCAGATTTCCGACCACCTGCGCGGCGGGGTTTCCGACACCGTTTGGACGGTGATCTCTTCGCTCGGCAACGGCGGCGCGCTCTGGATTGTGCTTGCGGTCATTCTGCTCTTCTTCCGCAAAACGCGCCGCGCCGGTGCAGCGATGCTGGCCGCACTGCTGATCGGCCTGCTGGTCGGCAACGTGCTTATCAAGCCGTTGGTCATGCGGCCGCGCCCCTTTGTGTCGCATCCCGATCTGACCGCGCTGTTCATCCCGGGCGATCAATGGTCTTTTCCATCGGGACACACCTTGTCCTCCTTTGCCGCTGCGACCGCGCTATGCTTTTTTCACCATAAATCCGGCCTGCTGGCCTGTGCGGCTGCAGTGCTGATCGGTTTTTCGCGTCTGTATGCCTGTGTGCATTATCCGACCGACGTGCTCGCCGGTATGCTGCTCGGCATCCTGTGCGGTTTGGCGGCCGGCTGGCTGACCGACCGCATCATCGACCGTATCCATACCATCCGGCTGAGAAAGGGTGCCTGAATGAACCAATATAAACGCCTGTTAAGCAACACCTTTATTTTCGCAGTCGGCACATTCAGCTCGAAAATCCTGGTCATCCTGATGCTCCGTTTCTACACGGGCATGATGACACAGGACGAAATGGGCGTTGCTGACCTCATCATCAAAACCACCAGCATCCTGTATCCCGTGGTTTCGCTGTCCATCGGGCAGGCCGTCATCCGCTACGGGCTGGAGCGCCGGCGGCGCAAATCCGATGTGTTCACGATCGGGCTGATGACCGTGCTGTGCGGATTTGTCATCGCGCTGCCTTTCCATCCTCTTCTCGATCTTGTGCACTACAACACTTCTGCCGGCGTTACCGGTTCACTGCTGGAATACCAGTGGCTGATTTACCTGTATGTGTTCACCTCGTGCACGCAGAACGTCTGCAGCCAGTTTATCCGTGCGCTGGGCTTTGTACGCCTGTATGCAATCGACGGCATTTTCCGTACCTTTGTGACCATCCTGCTCAACATCCTTTACCTGAAGGTGTTCCAATGGAATATCTTCGGCTATGTGTTCTCGATCATCTGCTCGGATGCGCTGTCAACGGTATGCCTGTTCCTGATCGCAGGGCTTTGGAAGTATATCCGTCTGCACAAACCGAATTTTTACCTGTGGCGCAGTATGTTGGCCTATTCCCTGCCGCTTGTCCCGGACGCTATTCTGGTTTATATCATCGGTTTTTCCGACCAGGCGTTCCTCGCTGCGATGCAGGACACCTCGGTCAGCGCAATTTATTCCATTGCCTACCGGGTGCCGACGCTGATTGCGCTGGTCGCGTCCATTTTTGTTGACGCCTGGCAGATTTCAATCGTCAACAACAACTCCCGTGAGGAACAGATCCGGTTCTTTTCCAACGTCGGCAACACCTACAGTTCGATTGTATTTATCATCGCATCCGGCGGCATTATGTGCGCCAAGCTGGCGATTACCGTTCTTGCAGTGCCCGCTTATTATATTGGCTGGACGTTTATCCCCATCCTTGCAATCGGTGCGGGCTTCAACTGCCTGTCCAGTTTCCAGAAAAGCGTATACCTGCTTGAAAAGCGGACTGTGCCTTCGTTCCTGTCTACGGCCTTTTCCGCTGTCATCAACATCGCGCTCAACGCGCTGCTGATTCCGCGTTACGGTGGTACAGGCGCCGCCGTTGCGACGCTCATCAGTTATGTCGCCCTGTTCCTGTACCGTGCCATTGACAGCCGGCGGTTTATGCCTGTGCGCTGGAAGAAAAAACGGCTGCTCGGCACAGTCTTCCTGACTTCTGTGCAGGCCGCGCTCATGCTGCTTGAGCCTCCCCTGTGGCTGCTGTGGCAGCTCATCCTGTTTGCGCTGATTTTTCTGTTCAACTGCCGCGAACTGCTGGTGGGCGTTAAAAAGCTGCTGCACCGCGCCTGACAAAGCCATAACAAAAAGCCTCCTTCTGCCGCTTGCGCTGTTGCAGTGGGAGGCTCTTTTAATCATAGCGGGACAGTCAGGAGGGCGAGGCTTTTGCAACGGATTGGATGGCTTCCTTTGTCCCCTCTTGACTTTGCCCGCGGTACCCAGTATAGTCTGTATAAATACTGGACAGTCCAGAGGGGAATTTACATCTTATGCAGGAAAAGAACCGGGATGGGCTTCTCAAAATCAGCGAGTTTTCAAAAATTGCGGAGATCAGCCGCAAAGGGCTTATTTTTTACGATAACATCGGGGTATTTTCCCCGGAATACACTGCGCCCAACGGCTACCGCTATTATTCCCACGAACAGATCTACCTGATTTCCGTGGTCAATATGCTCAAAGAGCTGGATACGCCCCTCAGTCATATCCGGGACTATATGCAGGACTGCACACCGGATCATGCGGTAGCGCTGCTGCAAAAACAGGGCGCAAAGCTCGAGCAGAAAATTAACCAGCTGCAAAGCATCCAAAATATGCTTCAGGTCAAGCTGGCCCGTCTGGAAGCCGGGATGTCACGCACAGTCGGAAGCATCCGTGTTGTGGAGCAGGCGGAAACCCCGCTGTTCATCAGCGACCCGTTTGAAGCGGAGAAAAGCTGCATCCCTGACGACACATGGATCGGCTTTTACATGAAATGCCGGAAGCACCGGGTTGCATTCGGCTATCCCGAGGGGTTCATGGTCAGCCGCGAAAACCTTCAGGCAGGCCGGACGGATATCGCTTCCCATATCATCTGCCATGTAGGCGAGGCACAGTACGCAAACGCGTTTATGCCTGCCGGGAGATACCTGACTGCCTGCGCACCGGGAAGCTTTGCGGATACCGGCCCGGTCTATCAGGCGCTGCTGGATTATGCGGACGAACACCAGCTCCGCATTGCCGGCAACGCCTATGAAGAACGCCTGATCGACGAGATCGCCTCCCGCGAGAAGGAGTCACAGCGGATCGAAGTGAGAATGATGATTGCATGACGGAATCTTTATGCTGTATCGCAATCCCAAATGGCATTTGACATACGCTGCACACTATCTTAATACTGACGCTATGGAAAGGATGACAATAGATGGAATTTACAGACTGTTTTCCTGTATGGAACAAACTGACGCCGGAACAACAGAACCGCATCACTGCCGGCATCACCAGCCGCACGGTGCAGAAAGGCACGATCCTTCACAATGGCGACGCAGACTGTACCGGCCTGCTGCTCGTACAATCCGGCCAGCTGCGGGCATATATCCTCTCTGACGAGGGTCGAGAAATTACCATCTACCGCCTGTTTGACCGGGATTTGTGCCTGTTTTCCGCCTCCTGCATCATGCGCAGCATACAGTTCGAGGTAACCATCGAAGCTGAGAAAGACAGCAGGCTCTGGATCATCCCCTCTGAGGTATATCAGGGAATCATGGAGGAGTCAGCTGCTGTGGCGAACTTTACCAATGAAGTCATGGCGAGCCGATTCTCCGAGGTCATGTGGCTGATCGAGCAGGTCATGTGGAAAAGCTTCGACAAGCGGCTGGCGTCCTTCCTGCTGGAGGAAACCGCGCTGGAAGGCGCCACCACCCTCCGCATCACCCATGAGATCATCGCAAACCACATGGGAACCGCCCGTGAGGTCGTCACCCGGATGCTTCGCTATTTCCAGAACGAGGGGATGGTGAAACTGTCCCGCGGCACAGTTGAAATCACTGACCCCGACAGGCTCCGCAGCCTCTGCGGGGAATGAGAAGCGCCCGCTGCATTG
>USSI01000198.1 GCA_900557315.1 uncultured Butyricicoccus sp.
AGTGCGAGAGCAAGTGCGTCCGCGGCGTGAAGGGCGAGCCGGTCGCCATCGGCCGTCTCGAGCGCTTCGTCGCCGACTGGTATCGTGAAAATGTCAACGCCATGCCTGAGAAGGCTGCCTCCAACGGCATCAAGGTCGCGGTCGTCGGCTCCGGCCCGTCCGGCCTGACCTGCGCGTCCGAGCTGGCCAAGAAGGGCTATCAGGTCTCGATCTTCGAAGCGCTCCATACCGCTGGCGGCGTTCTGGTCTACGGCATTCCGGAGTTCCGTCTGCCGAAGGCAATCGTCGCGAATGAAGTGGAAAAGCTGAAGGCGCAGGGCGTCGAGGTCATGACCGACATGGTCATCGGCAAGGTGCTCTCGATTGACGACCTGTTCGAGATGGGCTATAAAGCTGTCTTCGTCGGCTCCGGCGCGGGCCTGCCGATGTTCATGCACATTCCGGGCGAGGCGCTCAAGGGCGTCTGCTCCGCGAACGAATACCTCACCCGTATCAACCTGATGAAGGCGTACAAGGAAGAGTACGACACCCCGATCCTCGTCAGCCACGCGGCGGCCATCGTCGGCGGCGGTAACGTCGCCATGGACGCGGCCCGCTGCGCCAAGCGCATGGGCGCGGAAGAGGTTTACATCGTCTACCGCCGCTCGGAGAAGGAGCTGCCCGCCCGTCTCGAGGAGATCCACCACGCCAAGGAAGAGGGCATCATCTTCAAGTTCCTGACCGCGCCGCTTGAAGTGCTCAGCGATGAGAACTACAACGTCTGCGGTATGCGCTGCCAGCAGATGGAACTGGGCGAGCCTGACGAGTCCGGCCGCCGCCGTCCGGTACCGGTCGAGGGCAGCGAGTTCACCCTCGATCTGGACTGCGTCATCGCGGCGATCGGCACCAGCCCCAACCCGCTCATCCGCACCACCACCCCGGGCCTGGACACCAACCGCAAGGGCTGCATCGTTGCAGACGAGGAGCACGGCATCACGTCCAAGGACGGCGTGTTCGCCGGCGGCGACGCGGTCACCGGCGCGGCTACCGTTATCCTCGCCATGGGCGCGGGCAAGCGCGCCGCCGCGGCGATGGACGAGTACATCAAAAACAAGCAGTAATCCTGCCGCTTACCACAGAACCCGCCGTTTGGCGGGTTCTTTTTCGTTCCGGTGTGTCTCACACCCCGATCTCGTCGATCAGTTCGCGCATTTTGCGCGCGGAGCTTTGCAGGCGGGCCAATTCGTCCGCCGAAAGCGGGATATCGAGCACGGCTTCCGCGCCGCCGCGCCCAACAATGGACGGCACGCCGAAACAGATGCCTTCCACCCCGTAGTGGCCGGAGATCAGCGAGGACACAGGCAGGACCGAGTGCTCGTCGCGCACGATGGCCTCCGCGATGCGGCGCACCGCCATGCCAATCCCGTAATAGGTCGCGCCCTTGCCCTCGATGATCGAGTACGCCGCATCGCGCACGTCCTCGTAAATCTGGCGCAGGACAGCGGCAGGTTCGGTGATGCCGGTGATGCGGCAGTAGTCGTCCAAGTCCACGCCCGAAATATTGGCGCTCGACCAGACGGCAAGCTCGCTGTCGCCGTGCTCGCCGATGATGAAGGCGTGCACGTTGCGTCCGTCCACGCCCAGACGCTGGCCGAGCAGATATTTGAGCCGCGCGGTATCCAGCACCGTACCCGAGCCGATCACGCGGCCCGCGGGCAGGCCGGACAGCCGGTGCGCCATGCAGGTGAGCACGTCTACCGGGTTGGACACGATCAGCAGCACCGCGTCGCGGCCTACCTGCATGAGCTGCTCGATGATCGAGGACAGGATGATGCGGTTGCGTCCAAGCAGCTCGACGCGGGTCTCCCCCGGCTTCTGGTTTGCACCGGCGGCGATGATAATCAGGCCGCAGCCGGCAAGGTCGGCATAATCGCCCGCACGCACCAGGCAGGGCTTTGCAAACGACACGCCGTGGTTGATATCCGCCGCTTCGCTCTCCGCCTTTTTGCGGTTCATGTCCACCAGCACCATCTCGGAAAACAGGCCGGAAACCGCAAGCGTATAGGCGCACGTCGCACCGACAAAGCCGACGCCGATCACGCCGCATTTCTGCATATTGGTCATATCGGGAACACTTCCTTTCCAAGTTCTGCGGGTAGTATGCCCGCTTCCGGTTGGAAAACACGCAAAGCCGTGCTATAATGGAAGCACTGCTGCAAAAGAAAGGAACATGAAAATGACAAAATGGTTTCGTCTGGCATGCGCGGGAGCGGCGCTGTACGCTGCGCTGACCGCATCCGCGCTGGCAGCGGATTTTACTGCCTGCGCAGAGCATTTAAGCGATCTCGGCCTGTTCCGGGGCACCGAACAGGGCTATGAGCTGGACCGCGCGCCCACCCGCGCAGAGGCCGCCGCCATGCTGGTGCGCCTGCTTGGTGCGGAGGAGGAGGCGCTGGCGCTCGAATACACCGCCCCGTTTACCGATCTGGAAAGCTGGGAGCAGCCCTATGTGCAGTATCTGTATGCGGGCGGCCTGACCTCCGGCGCGTCTGCGACCACCTTCGAGCCGGAGCAGCCCTGTACCGCGCAGATGTACGCCGCCTTCCTGCTGCGCGCGCTCGGATACACGGAAGCGGACGGCGATTTCACCTATGACAATGCGGTTGCGGCGGCGCAGCAGGCCGGTGTATATGACCCTGCGGCGGTTGATACGGCCGATTTCCTGCGCGACGATGTGGCGGCGGCGAGCTTCACCGCCCTGTCCTGTACGCCGGACGGCGCGCAGGGCACCCTGCTCGACCGCCTGACCGGGCAAGGCGCGGTCAGCGCGGAGGCTGCCGCCCCCTATCAGGCGTTATTTGCGGACTACGCGTCCTACCGTGCGGACACCGCGGGCATGGATACGCTGACCGGTTTTTCCATCAGCAGTTCGTTTGCAGAACCGGTCGTCCTGCAGCGCGGCGGCGCGGAACTGCTGACCCTGCAGACGCAGGAGACCATGGCGTTCGACAAAGCGGCAGGCACCATGCAGTCCGACCGCGTGCTTACCCTGTCCGCGCCGGATGTGGCGCAAACCTCGGCTGCGGCACAGACACGCCTGCGCGACGGCACGCTGTACCGCCGTCTGGATGGCGGCGCGTGGGCGGAGCAGCTGGTCTCTGAGGCAGAGCAGGCGCGGCTGCTGGCGGCCTATGCCCCGGTGCCGCTTGCCTATGTTGACGCCATCCGCAGGGAAACCGACGGACTGTGGCGGATATCGTGCGAAACCCTGCCGCCGCTGTACCGCGAACTGCTCTGGCCGGTGGCAAGCGCCGCCGGCGGTTCGGGCGAGGCCGCGTACGCCGGCGCTGAGATTGTGCATCAAACGGCAGACGGCCGGATTGTCTCGCAGGAACTGACGGCCGCGTTTGAACAGGACGGGATTTCCGGCAATCCGGTGCTGCGCAGCACGCTGGACCGCGCGGACGCACCTGCATAACCCAAATACACAGCGAAAGCCGCCCCCAAAACGGGGGCGGCTTTGTTTTGCCGTCTGATATGGTCGGATAGTCAGGCTGCCGTATCCGCCAGCTCGTTGATATCGGTGTAGCTGTCCAGATCGTCCGGGACGTCAACGGTCACGCCGTCGCCCATCTCGTTGATCTCGTAGTCCATCGCCATGTCCATGGTCAGGGTGACGCCCTCAATGCCCATGTCGATCACAGCGCTCATGGACATCGACTGGATCACGCCGTCCTTGATCGTGACGGAGGAAGTCACGTCGCCCATCTGCAGGTCAACGCCCGCAGTGGCCTCGTCCATGCCCATGCTGCCC
>USSI01000199.1 GCA_900557315.1 uncultured Butyricicoccus sp.
CAAGCCGGGCGAGGACCCGGACGCACCGCCGCGCCGCCGGACCGGCGGCAAGCCGATGGCGCCGGATGAATACCTGCGTTCGCTCAAGGAGGAAACCACAGGCGAGCAGGTGAGCATCCTCGACCTGGTCGAGAACAAACCGGACGAGGAAGAGGAACTGCCCGCCGCGCCGTTGGAAAGCAAGCCGAAAAAGGCGGAAAAACTCAGCGAGGACGAGCAGGCGGCGCTGAATGACCAGATGGATGAAAACCAGAAGGCGCCCGCGCCGGTTTATGATTATCCGCCGATTGAACTGCTTTCGCAGGGCAAACATACTTCCACGCGCGGCGCGGAAGCCGAGCTGCGGGAGAATTCCGAGTGCCTGATCGACACGCTGCAATCCTTCAATATTGACGCACAGATCATCGGCATCGTGCGCGGCCCGTCGGTCACGCGGTTTGAGCTGTCCATCCCGCGCGGCATCAAGCTGTCGCGGATCACCGCCCTGTCGGATGATATCGCGCTGTCGCTCGGCGCGGCGAACGTGCGCATCGCGCCGATCCCGGACAAGGTCGCGGTCGGCATCGAGGTGCCGAACAAGACGGTCAACACCGTATACATCCGCGAGTGTATCGCCTCCCCGGCGTTCACGAATGCGCGCAGCCGGCTGTCCTTTGCCGTGGGCAAGGACATCACCGGCAAGCCGGTCATCGGCGATATCGCCAAGATGCCGCATATGCTGATTGCGGGCACGACCGGTTCGGGTAAGTCCGTGTGCATCAATTCCATGCTGATTTCGATCCTGTACAAGTCCACCCCGGAGGAAGTGCGCCTCATCATGGTGGACCCCAAAATGGTCGAGCTGGGCAACTACAACGGCATCCCGCACCTGCTCATCCCGGTCGTCACCGACCCGAAAAAGGCCGCCGGCGCGCTCAACTGGGCGGTCGGCGAGATGGAGCGCCGCTACAAACTGTTCGCGGATCATCAGGTGCGCAATCTGGTCGGCTATAACGACCTGATGCGTGCGGAGAAGGCCAAGGCCGAGCAGGAAGAAGGCGGCACGCCCGAGCAGTATCAGGTGCTGCCGCAGATCGTCATCGTCATCGACGAGCTGGCCGACCTGATGATGGTCGCGGCCAAGGAGGTCGAGACTTCGATCTGCCGCATCGCGCAGAAAGCGCGCGCCGCGGGTATGCACCTTGTCGTGGCGACCCAGCGGCCCTCGGCGGACGTTATCACCGGTATCATGAAGGCGAACATTCCGTCGCGCATTGCGTTTGCGGTGGCGAGCCAGATCGAGTCCCGCATCATCCTGGATACGACCGGCGCGGAAAAGCTGATCGGCAAGGGCGATATGCTGTATGCGCCGCTGGGCGAGGGCAAGCCCACCCGTGTACAGGGCTGCTTTATCTCGTCGGATGAGATCGAGTCGGTCATCGCGCATATCAAGCAGACGAGCACAGCCGAATATAATGAGGAGATCCTCGAGCACATTGAGCGCCAGGCGGAGCAGGTGGACGGTAAGGGCGGCGGCGCTTCCGGCGACCCGGGCGAGGATGAGGACGAGATGATCGAAGAGGCGATCGACGTCATCATGGACTGCCGCCAGGCGTCTACCTCCATGCTGCAGCGCCGCCTGAAGCTCGGCTACTCGCGCGCCGCGCGCATCATCGACCAGATCGAGGAGCGCGGCATCATCGGCCCGTTCGAAGGCTCCAAGCCCCGCCAAATCCTGATATCAAAAGAGGAGTGGCAGGAAATGAAGCTGCGGAGGCATGACCCCCTCGATTGAACGCACGTTTTCAATCGCTCACTTGTATAAAAACCGTGATACATCCTCCCGGTTTTTATGAATCCTGCGGCATGCTGCAGGATTCTATAGAAAGGCGCGCTGCACGCGCAGGCGGCGGCGCGGGATTTCATCCTGCATTTTCCATTATCCATTCTCCATTGTTTCCACAGGAGGGAAAAATTATGGCTTTTACCAAGATCAACATTGCAGAGCAGTCCTTTAACCCGTTCGAAATGATCGGCAAACAGTGGATGCTGATTTCTGCCGGCACGGCAAACCAGTGGAACACCATGACCGCAAGCTGGGGCGGCGTGGGCGTGATCTGGGGCAAGCCCTCGGCGACCGCCTATATCCGCCACAGCCGTTATACCAAGGAATTTGTTGATAACAATGAGTATTTCACCCTGACGTTTTTACAGGATGGACACCGCGACGCGCTGAACCTGCTGGGCAGCAAGTCCGGCCGCGACATGGATAAAATGCATGACAGCGGTTTGACGCCCATCTTTGTGGACGGACAGCCCACCTTTGCGGAGGCGGAGCTGGTGCTGGTCTGCCGCAAGCGCTGCTGCACGGAAATCCCGCCGGAGGACATCCTGCAGCAGGAGACGCTCGACAAGTGGTACGGCGACAAGGATTACCACGCGATGTATATTGGCGAGATCGTTGCAGCTTACAAGGGCTGAGGCGCAAACGTCACAATTTGTTCATCCAATCAACGACCCGCCGGAGGTATACTGGATACGGCGCCGCAGGGCGGCGCCGCACACCAGGGAACCATCCCGGAACCGGAGGAAGCAACCAGTGAAAAGAAAAGTGCTCAGCCTGCTGCTGGCGGCTGTGCTGGCGACCGGCACACTGCCGTCCGCATTCGCGGGCTACGAGAATTTTACCGCGCAGGCCACGTACACGCCCGGACAGTTTACCGACGTGGCGGACAGTGCATGGTATGCGGAGAATGTCCGCGCAGCATATGAATACGGGCTGATTAACGGCCAGTCTGCAACCACTTTCGCGCCGGACAGTGAGCTGACTGTGGCGGAGGCGGTCAAGCTGGCGGCCTGCCTGCACAGCATTTACCACACCGGCAGTGCGGATTTCAGCGAATCCAGCCCGTGGTATCAGGTTTATGTGGAATATGCGCTGCAAAACGGCATCCTGACCGAGGCGCGGTCGGATTATACCCGCCCGGCGGCGCGTGCGGTGTTCGCCTCCGTGCTGGCGGCCGCTCTGCCGGAGGATGCGCTCAGCGCGATCAATACGGTCGCGGACGGGGCGATCCCGGATGTGGCGGAAAGCGTCACCCACCGCATTGGCGCCGCCGGCGCAGGCCGCCACCGGGCAGATGCACATGCCGTGCAGTCCGAAGCGGATGGCGATATGGCCGGCCGCCAGGTTGGTGATCACCATGGGGATGAAGAAGGGGGAGACCCGGTCATAGCCTTTTTCCTCGCCCTTCAAGCATTCGCTCTGCACGGTGCCGATGCCGCCGATGCCGCTGGACAGGATGACGCCGATGTCCTTGCCCTCGGCCTCGGTATCAAGGCCGCTGTCTGCAATGGCTTCGGCGGCAGCGCCCAGTGCCAGCGAGAGCGCGATCTCCAGCAGCGGCTCCAGCACCACGCTCATGGGGTCGATGCGGCCCTGTTCCAGCGCGTTTGCCACGCCGTAGGAGGCCGAGAACAGCACCAGGCCCACAGCGTCGTCAATGGCTACCACCATCAGCAGCAGGTGGGTCAGGGGGCCCTTGGCCTTATACTGCCGGACGACCATCAGCGTGGCGGCCGGGGCTGTAGCGGCGGCGATAGAGCCCAGCGTGATGGCAGAGGCCAGCGAGATGACGTCCGGGCGGGCAAAGTGCAGGGCAACAAGGGCGATATCCACCAGCGCGGTGGTGATCACCGCCTGCGCAACGCCCACGGTCACGGCGCGGCGTCCCATGTGCTTCAGGGCGCTGAGCCGGAACTCGTTGCCGATGACGAAGGCGATAA
>USSI01000200.1 GCA_900557315.1 uncultured Butyricicoccus sp.
CGCGGCCTCCGCCGGTTGACGATATGCGCGGACATGGACGCCGTATTGACAATCGAACCGCCATGGCCATGCCGGCGCATCATACTGGCCGCCGCCTGGTTGACGATCAGCATCCCCCGCACATTGACGCGCATCGTCTTGTCCAGAACCTCTGCCGGCATGTCGCCGTCATCGTCCGGATAGGCCAGCCCCGCATTGGAGTGCACCACATTCAAGGTGCCGAATCGTTTTTCAATCTCGTCCATCAGGGCGGCAACCGAATCCGGATCGGTAACGTCCGCGCAGATGCCGGCACAGGCATGGCCGTACTGCCGCGTCAGCGTCTCCGCCGCCTGCTCAATGGCGCCGCGCTGCGCCTCGATATCCGTAAGCACCACATGGGCGCCCAATTCTGCAAAGCCCGCGGCAGACATCAGGCCGATCTGGCCCGCCGCACCGGTGACCAGCGCTACCTTGTCCACAAATGAAAACCGGTCGCGCACGCTTGCCCGCGTCTCCAATGTCAACATGGGAATCTCCATTTTACAAACTCCTTTCCATTGATTAAATTGATTAAAGTGAAAAGTACTCGCCGCCCGAGATCACCAGCACCGCTCCCGTCACATGGCGCGCCAGATCGGAGGAAAGATAAACCACACCGTCCGCTATATCGCACGGCTGTCCGACACGGCGCAGCGCAGTGGACTGCCGGTAGCTTTCGATGGCCTCCGGCGTGTTCAGGAAGTCCCGCGCCGCCATCCCTGCCGCAACCGCGCCCGGGCAGATGACATTGCATCGCACGCCGGAGGGGCCGAGCTCGAGCGCCGCGACCTGTGTCAGCGCCACGACTGCAAGCTTGCTTGCGCCGTAAGCGGCTTCCTCCAGACACGGCTTCTTTCCCGAGCCGGAGGCAATATTGACAATGCTCCCGCCTCCTGCGGCGCACATCCGCCGCCCGGCCTCCCGCGTCATCAAAAAGGTCCCCCGCGCATTCACCGCAAACGTGCGTTCCCAGTTCTCCAGCGTAGTCTCCAGCAGCGGGCTTCTCCGCAGGAAACCCGCGCAGTTGACCAGCAGGTCAACCGGTCCGAGCGCCGTTCCGATTCCATCAAGGGTCTGTATGACCTGCTGCTCGTCGGTGACGTCCAGCGCCCAGCCCTGCTGGCAATGCGCCGCGGCAAGGCACTGCACCTTTTCCATATCCGCATCGCACCATGCCACTCTGGCGCCTTCTTCCGCCAGCCGCGCGGCAATCGCACGCCCGATTGCCCCTGCCGCGCCGGTCACCACTGCAGTTTTATTTTTTAACAGCATTTGCTTCACCGCCCAACTTGCGATTGCGCCCCAGCCAGCGGCTGAAACTGCCGACACCAATGCCCTTGCTCTTTGCATCCGCCACGACTGCAATCAGGATCAACAGGCCCTTGACAATCTGCTGCACATAGGCCGAAACATTGAGCAGGTTCAGAACGTTACTCAGCACGCCAACGATCACACAGCCGACAACCGAGCCGAACATGGTGCCAACGCCGCCGGAAAAGCTTGCGCCGCCCAGGATAACACCGATAATCGCTTCGAATTCGTAGTTGACGCCGGCATTCGGCTGGCCGACATTCATACGGGACATCAGCGCGAAGCCTGCCAGCCCGGACAGCGCGCCGCACAGCATGAACGCAATGACTTTGACGCGGTTGACATTGACGCCCGAAGCCCGCGCCGCCTCTTCATTTCCGCCGACTGCATAGATGTAGCGTCCATAGGCCGTGCGGTTGAGCAGGAACCACGCAACCACAAACAGCACCGCTGCAAGGAAAACCACGTTGGGGATGCCCAGGAACTGTCCCTGGCCCAGCTGCTTGAACGCATCGCCCTCAATGACGACCGGCGCGCCATTCGATACATAAAGCGCCAGACCGCGCGCCATAAACTGCATTGCCAGCGTCACAATAAACGGCGGCAGCGCATAACGGGTGATAAAAAATCCATTGAACACGCCCGCTGCAGCGCCTGCAAGCACGGACACGATGATCGACAGGGCAAGCGAACCGGTTGATACAAATGTCATGGCCGCCAGCACGCCGGATACACACAGCGCCGAACCGGGGCTGAGGTCGGTCTGTCCGGCGATGATGACCAGGCATTCACCATACGCAATCATCAGGATGACCGAAATCTGCTTGAGGATATTGAACAAATTGGTCAGGGTCAAAAAGCTGTCGCTTAAAAACGAGCAGATGATTACCAGCACAACCAGCAGCAGAATAATACCGTACCGTTTCAGAATTTGATGTATATCGAGTTTTTTCATCATGTCACACCCTCCATTGCATATCGCAGTACGGTTTCGGAATCCGCTTGCCCGCGCGTCAGTTCCCCGGTGATGTGCCCGCCTGCCATCACAAGGATACGGTCGCTCATACTCAGCACTTCGGGCATTTCCGAGGAAATCATGATCGTCGCGATGCCTTCCGCCGCCAGCTCGCACATATACCGGTAAATCTCAGACTTGGCGCCCACGTCGATCCCGCGCGTAGGCTCGTCCAGGATCAATACCTTCGGCTTGACCAGCAGCCATTTCCCCAAAATCACCTTCTGCTGGTTGCCGCCGGACAGTGAGCTGACCGGGCTGGAAGCGGACGCCACCTTGATCCGGAACCGCTTGACCTGCTCTTCGACGTCGCGCTTTTCCGCACCCCGGCGCAGGCAGCAGCTGCGATAGCGCTGCAAATGGGGCAGCGTAATGTTTTCCGCCACAGAGCGTACCAAAACCGCTCCCAGCCCTTTCCGGTCCTCAGGTACCAGCGCGATCCCCTGGTCAATCGCGTCCCGCGTATTCCGGATCCGCAGCTTTTTCCCATCCAGCAGGATTTCACCGCTGTCGTACGGGTCCAGCCCGAAGATGGCGCGCATGGTTTCCGTGCGCCCCGCGCCGATCAGACCGGCAAAGCCCAGTATCTCGCCCGCATGGACCGAAAAAGATATGTCCTCAAATACACCCTTGCGTGTCAAATTACGTACTTCCAGCACCTTTTCCCCGCGCGGCGCCTCGATCTTGACGAAGTAATTGGTCAGGGTCCGGCCGACCATCATGCTGACGATCTCGTCCTGCGTGACTTCGTCCATACGCCGCGTCGCAATGGTTTCACCGTCGCGCAGTATGGTGACTTCGTCGGCAATCTGCTCCAGCTCCTCCATGCGGTGGGAAATATAAATTATGGTTACGCCGTTCTCTTTCAGACGGCGGATGCAGTCAAACAAAACCGCGACCTCTTTATCCGTAATCGACGAGGTCGGCTCGTCCATAACAATGATACGCGCGTTGCGAGATACGGCTTTCATAATCTCGATCATCTGCATATTGGCCATGGAAAGCAGCTTCATCCGGTCATGCGGTCGGAAGGGAAAGCCAAACTCATCGAACAGCTTTTGCGTATCAGCCTCCATTTTCTTAAAATTCACGATTCCCGGCGCAATCCTCGGTTCGCATCCCAGGAAAATGTTTTCTGCCAGCGTCATCTCCGGCACTTCGTTCAGCTCCTGATAAATCATGGAGATGCCGTGCCGCATCGCATCCTTCGGTGTATGGATCTGTACGGGGCTGCCCTCAATCAGGATTTCACCATCATCAGCCTGATGGATACCGTTCAGGATTTTCATCAGCGTAGACTTGCCTGCGCCGTTTTCACCAATCAACGCATGAACCGTCCCCTTCCGTGCGCAAAACGTCACATTTTTCAGCG
>USSI01000201.1 GCA_900557315.1 uncultured Butyricicoccus sp.
TCTGCCCGGAGGCGAACTACTTCTTCACCTACGGCGCGGAGATCGGTGTGCTCAAGCTGTTTTGGCGTATCATCCCGGCGCCGCTGCTTTACGGACTGCCGGCACCGCTGATCCTTGCAGGCTATATGTACGTGGTCTGTGCGTTGTCCCGCCTGACGCGAGGCGCGGAAGAAGCGTCTTTTTCATAAAACAGGACACAAAAAGCGGCCTTGGGTGCGATGAACTGCCCCGCTTTTTTGGTGGTTGGCAGTTGAACGCTGCCGGCCGTTTTTTATGCATCGGACAAAGCGGAGCGCTTCTGCGCTCCGCAGCAGGATATCAGAAAAGGCGGGCTGAGGCGCGCCGGGGAAGGAACAAGGTCAACAGAACCGAAGAAGGAGCGCGAGCAAAGGCTCACTGGGGCGCTTCCGGGAAGAATTCACCGTGCACCGCGTGCACGGCTTTTTCATATTCCGGCTCGCTGATGCCAACGGTGATGTTGATCTCGCGCGTGCCCTGCACGATCATCCGCACGTTGATGCCGGCGCGTCCGAGCGCACAGAGCAGACGGCCGGAGACGCCCGGCCTTCCCGCCATGTCCCGTCCGACGATGGACACCATGGCAAGCCCGTCTGCAACGCAGATGCTGTCCGGGCGGACGGCGGCGGAAATGTCCGACAAAAGCGCCTCGCGGCAGGCGGAGACCGCCGCGGCCGGGGCGATGAACGAGATGCTGCCAAGCCCCGTTGCGATGTGGTCAAAGGGGATCTCGTGCGTTTCGAGCACCGAGAGAATCCGGCGGCAGTAGCCCACGGCGCTGTTCATATTTTCCTTCTCCACCTGTATGGAGCAATAGCCCTTGCGCCCTGCGATTCCCGTGACGGGACAGACGGAAGGAGGGCTCTGCGAGGAGACGAGGGTGCCGGGGGTGTCCGGCTGCATCGTGGAGCGGATGTGAATGGGAATGCCCATACGCCGGGCTGGCGTCACCGCGTCCTCGTGCAGCACGTTGGCGCCCATATACGCAAGCTCCCGTACCTCGTCATAGGCCATGGCGGGAATCGCCCTTGCGCTGGGCACGATCGCAGGATCGGCGCGGAAGATGCCGGGCACGTCCGTCCAGTTTTCGTAGGCATCCGACCCGGAGGCGCTTGCCAGCAGCGCTCCGGAGATATCCGAGCCGCCGCGCGGCAGCGTGTGGATGCGGCCGTCCGCGCCGCCGCCGTAGAAGCCGGGCATGACGGCACGCTCCATGCCGCGGAGCCTGCGCGTTAGCGACCGTTCCGCCAGCTTGTGCTGCGGGAAGCCGTCAGCGTCAAAGAAGTGCAGCTCTGCCGGGTCGAGAAACGGCCAGCCCAGCAGGGCTGCCAGCATCCGCCCGCTGAGGTATTCACCCCGGCTGACACAGTATGCTTCGGATGCGCCGGAGGCAAGCGCCGCCTCGATTTGCCGCAGCTCCGACTCTAAGTCTATGGCGAGATCAAGCTCCTGCACGATCTGCCGGAACCTCGCAGCGACAGGCGCAAAGGCAGTCTCGGGGTCTGTGCCTGTTTTTACAGCGGCATGGCAGTCATACAGCAGATCCGTCACCTTTTTGTCCTCCGCAGAGCGCTTTCCCGGGGCGGAGACCACGACAAAGCGCAGCTCCGGGTCTGCCGATACGATGCGCTTTACCTGCCGGAAGCGGGCTGCATTTGCCAGAGATGTGCCGCCGAATTTCGCTGTTTTCATAGGGCGTCTCCCTTCAAAAGATCGTCCATATCGTAAAGACCGGGTTGCCTGCCGCAGAGGAAGACTGCTGCCCGCAGCGCACCCTCAGCGAACAGCCGCCGGTCATGCGCCTCGTGCTTCAGACTCAGCGTCTCGGCTCCGGTCGAGATCAGCACCTCATGGATGCCGGTCACACTGCCGAGGCGGATGGAGGATATGCCGATCTCGCTGTGGTTTCGCGGTGAAAAGCCGCTGCGGCCGCACACAAGCGCTGCCTCCGGCCGCTCTTTTTGAATGGCGGCGGCGAGCATACGCGCCGTGCCGCTCGGAGCGTCCGCCTTGCGGCTGTGATGCGTCTCCACGATCTCGATCTCCGCCTCCGGAAACAGGCGCGCGGCCTCGCGCACAAGGCCGCAGAGCGCCGCAATACCGAGACTCATGTTGCCGGAAAAAAAGACGGGGATCTGCTCTGAGGCGCGCTCGATGCGCGCGCGCTCCTGTTGCGTGTGTCCGGTGGTGCCGATCACGATGGGAAGGCCGTGCTCCAGCGCAAAGCCAAGCGCACTTTCGGTTGCGGTGTGAAAGGAAAAGTCGAGCACGACGTCGGCAGGCTCCAGAACTTCGGAAAAGGACGCAAACGCGCCGTTTCCGCTGCGGCTGACCATGGGGCCTGCGGTGCAGCCTGCAAATCCGGCGTCCAGCAGCGCGCGAAGCGCTCTGCCCATCGCGCCGTTTGCTCCGTGCAGAAGGATCTTTGTCATCTCAAACACCCCATGCCTTGAGCGCGTTCAGAAGGACGGCCCGGCGTCCTTCCTCCATCGGCGTGAGCGGCAGACGCAGCGTGTCGGTGCCGTAGCCCATTTTTGCCAGCGCCGCCTTGACCGGAATGGGATTGACCTCGGAAAACAGCGCGTCTATGACGGGCAGCAGACGGCACTGGAGCGCCGCAGCGCCGCGCACATCGCCGGAGAAGAACAGCTCGCACAGCCGAACCGCCTCCTTGGGCAGCACATTGGAGAGCACGGAGATACAGCCCTCGCCGCCCATGGCGAGGATGGGTACGATCTGATCGTCGTTGCCGGAATAGACGTCCAGATTAGCCTCTGCTTTGTGAAATAGCGATACGATCTGCGAGATGTTTCCGCTTGCCTCCTTCACAGCGGCGATGCGCGGATGCCCGGCAAGTGCGGCGCAGGTCTCGGGCAGCAGGTTGCAGCCCGTGCGGGAGGGAACGTTATAGAGGATCACGGGCTTATCTGATGCATCCGCGATGGCGGTATAATGGGCGATCAGCCCCCGCTGTGTGGCCTTGTTATAATAGGGCGTCACCACCAGACAGGCATCCGCTCCGGCGTCGCAGGCAAACCGCGTCAGCTCGACGGCTTTTTCGGTGCAGTTTGCGCCGGTGCCCGCAATGACCGGTACGCGCCCGGCGGCCCGCTTTACGGCAAATGCGATCGTCTGCCGGTGCTCCTCGGCGGTCATTGTGGACGCCTCGCCCGTTGTGCCGCAGGTGACAAGCCCGGCAACGCCGCTTTCGATCTGCCAGTCTATGAGTCTGCCGTAGGCGTCATAGTCGATGGCGCCGGAAGATGTCATCGGGGTGGCAAGCGCCGTGGCGATGCCGCGGAAAAGTGTTTTCTGTTTCATTTGAGCTACCTCCTGTTTCTGTAGGTCGTCAAGTTCTTCTTTCCTGTTTGAGCTTTCGGATGACCGGCGCACTGCCCATGAGATATCCGATGCGCCAGCCCGTCATCGCCCACGGCTTTGAAAAGCTCTGGGCGATCAAAAGTCGCTCCCGCAGGCCGGGCAGGGCCGCAGGGTCCGGACAGGGACGCGTGCACAGCCCGCGATAAACGTCGTCGCAGAGTATAAAGATGGGCTTGTCTCCGACTGCGCGGCGGACGGCGGCCTCACATATGGGTGCGGGCGTGGGAAGATCCGGCTCACCGATGGTGAGCACGATGCAGCCCTCACGCTCTGCGGCGAGGGCGGTATAGCGGCG
>USSI01000202.1 GCA_900557315.1 uncultured Butyricicoccus sp.
ACGGTTTACCGCGCGGGACCGGACGCGCGGCACACCGCGCGCACGTCAGGAGGCCGGATGGAGCGGATCATGCAGCTTCGGGAGAAGTACGGCGTACATCTGAAGGCCGGGCGGTATCTTTCGGATGACGCGGGGATTCCTGCCGGGGACGAAAAGTTTATCCGGGGATGAGCTGTGCCCTGCGCGGTATGGCGGATGTGCAAACTGCGGCTTGCGTTTTGCGGGCTGTTTGCGGTATACTGGAAAACAAACGGGGATGGTGTCATGACGATCGCATATACGGATATCGTGCTGCTGAACGCCGAGCTGCGCGGGCGCGGCCTGTGCTTTTCGCTTGCGCCATGCGTCTGAAAACATCATCATTACTTAGGGGAAACGCCTGTTTTGCGCGAATGGGCGTTTCCCTTTGTCCAAAGCCAAAGGAGAATACATATGAATATCACCAAGGGCGACGTGCTCGAGCTGCGCCGCCGTCTCAAGAAAACCGAGTGCACCTTCGGCCGCCTGTGCGGCTGTTATGTCAACAGCGGCAAGCAGGTTGTCGTCAAATTCAGCGAGCCGTTTTCCGAACTGGAGGAGGACGAGTTCTACAAATACCTTGAAATTGCAAAAAAGACGCTGTCCGGCACGCTGGGCAGCAACCTGCTCGAACTGGAGTTTGCCCGGAACGAGGCCGCAGAGGAGCGCCAGAAATACCTGCTGACGCTGGGAAGCAGCAAGCTGGCAAATGAGGAACTGCTGGACCGCCTGTACGAACAGATCGTTGAGCAGTATTCCTACCCGGGCAACTACCTGATCCTGGTCTACCACGATATCTACGACGTACCCTCCAAGGCGACCTCGGGCGAGGAGCAGGAGGAATCCGAGGAGATTTACGAGTACATCCTGTGCGCGGTCTGCCCGGTCGATCTGGCCAAGCCTGCGCTCGGCTACCGCGAGGACGAAAACCGCATCGGCGCACGCGTGCGCGACTGGGTGGTCGGCCTGCCCGATCTGGGCTTTGTCTATCCGGCGTTCAGCGGGCGCGGCAGAGACGTCAACGCGGTGATGTATTACGTCAAAACCGGCAAAGGTTCGCATCCGGAGTTCATCGAAAACGTGCTCGGCTGCGTGTCCCAGCGCACGGCGGCGGAGGATAAGCAGGCGTTTGAGAGCGTGGTCAAAAATGCGTTCGGCGAGGACGGGGAGCAGGCGGATGCCGCGTTTTTCCAGATACAGAAGACCATCAGCGGCATGGTTGCCGAGCGGGAGGAGGACGAATCCCTGCCGCCGGTCAGCCTGACCGCGCAGACGGTCGCAGACCTGGCACTTGAGGCCGAGGTGCCCGAACCGGTGCGCGAGCAGATCGAAAAGTCCTATGCGCATGTGTTCGGCGACACGCCGCCCGCCGCGCACAACGTGCTGGACAACAAGCTGGTCGAAGAGGGGACGCGCCGCGCCCACACCGCGCAGCTGGAGCAGAAGGTGGCGGCGCTGCAGCAGGAGCTTGCCGCGCAGGCGGCGCAGCGCGCGGACGAGGGCGATACCCCGCCGTGGGCGGAGGGAGGCGCATCCGCACCCATTGAACTGCGCGTGTCCGAGGATAAGGCGGAACGCATCCATACCGGCGTGGTGGATGGGCAGAAGTGCCTGCTCATCCCGCTTGACGAAGGCGAATCCGCGTGCATCAACGGCAAAGAGGCACAGCTGTAAAACAAAAAAGGGGGCCGCTTCAAAAGCAGCCCCTATTTTCATTATTTAGGATGCAAGCACCAAAGCATCCAGCTCGGCCTGCGCCTTTTGCCGGGCGGCGCAGCAGGCGTCCTGCATGTCATACAGCCGGCGCAGCACGCGCTTTATCTCGTCGGCTGTATTGCCTACCTGCGCCTGTGACTGCTGGATGCGGTCGCGCACCATCCAGTCCACAATCAGGCCGTCGAAAAAGTAATCCGCAAAACGCAGGAAGCCGTCTACCTGCGTCTGGATGCCGGCGTTGACGGCCACATCGCTCAGCTCGGTGCGGAAACGGCTGAGCTGGATCTGCAGGTCTTCGATCTGATACTGCGCGCTGTCCAGATGGCGGTGCTTGGCAAGGTCTGCGACCAGCCCGCCGCCGATCAGATCGACCGTGCTCCAGCCGGACGCGCTGTCCAGGCTGGAAAGGATGCTGTCCGTAATGTCGCGCGCGGCGCGCCCGGCATCGATGGCCTCCTCGATCTCGCGTTCCTGCGCCCGCTGCGCGGCAATCTCCTGCTCCAGACGCAGGATGCGTTCCGCCTGCCCGTCCCCGCGCGCTTTCAGCGCCTCGCGTTTGTCTGCGAGCGCCTGCGCGTAGCGCGCTTCGCAGCCGTCGAGCGCAGCAAGCTCGCTTTCGTACCGGGCGATGTCCTGCCGGACGGCTTCCAGTTCGCGCCGTGCGCTCTCGTGCTTGGCTGCGGCGGCGCAGGCCTCCTGCTGTTCTTTGTCCAGCTGCTCGTCTTTTTTGCCGATCATGCTGTAAAACAGCGCGGCAAGGCTGGCTCCCTCCAACCGGTCCACATCCTTCTGCTCGGCGGCGCGCACGGCGGCAAGTTCGCGCTCGCGCCCCTCCAGTTCGTTGCGGCGGGCGTACAGGGAATCCAGCATGGCGCGCAGCTTTTTCTGCCGCGCAACCTGTCCGCTGAGCAGGGACAGCTGTTCATCGTGGATTGTCATGGGCGATCCCTCCGTTCTCTGTCCTGATAACAATAGTATAGCATGCCGGGCGCCGGTTTTCGAGGTTTTTCACAAAAACAGCAGGGGACACATGCGGGAAACCGTGTAATTTCATATTTTCAGTCGGACGGCGTTGAAAAGCGGGGATAAAGTGTGCTATACTACCAATATCTGAAGATTTTTGGAGCGGAAAAGAATGGCTTATGAAAAAAACAGGCGCCGTCCCCCGCGGGAGGACGACGGCACGCTGATCGAGGGCCGCAACGCGGTCCTGGAGACCCTGCGTGCGGGCAGGGCGGTCGATAAGGTCTTTGTGGCCGAGGGCGCACGCATCGGGGATGTCGCAGCCGAGGCGCGGAAGCACGGCGTCCCGGTCGTCACCTGCGACCGGCGCAAGCTCGACCACATGAGCCCGACGGGCAACCATCAGGGCGTGGTCGCGCAGGCTGCCGCGCAGGAATACGTTTCGCTGGAGGACATCTTCCGTGTGGCGCGGGAGCGCGGCGAAGCGCCGCTGATCGTGGTGTGCGACGGCATCGAGGACCCCCACAATCTGGGCGCAATTATCCGTTCGGCGGAGACCGCAGGCGCGCATGGCGTCATCATCCCCAAGCGCCGTGCGGTCGGGCTGACGGCGGCCGTGGCGCGTGCCGCGGCAGGTGCGCTGGCGTATATCGGCGTGCATAAAGCGAACAACCTTGCCGCGACGCTTGACGAGCTGAAGGAGCGCGGCGTGTGGCTGTTCGGTGCGGAGGCGGACGGCAACGCCCCGCTGTATGAGGCAGCGTTCGACCGGCCGGCGGCGATTGTCATCGGCTCGGAAGGCCAGGGCCTGAGCCGCCTGACGCGGGACAAGTGTGATTACATTGTCAGCATCCCGCTGCGCGGCAGGGTCAATTCGCTCAATGCGTCCAATGCCGCGGCTGTGCTGCTGTTTGAAGCAGTGCGCCGCCGCATGAAGGCCGACTAAAGGAGGCAAAC
>USSI01000203.1 GCA_900557315.1 uncultured Butyricicoccus sp.
GGCCGCCCTCGAGCGCGGCGGACGCCATGTCCGCCATGTAAGCCGCCTTGTGCCCGCCGAGCGCGGCCGCGGCCGCGTCCACGATGCTCTCGTAACTGCCCGTACCGCAGATCGCGTCGATCTCGGGCAGCTCGGTTTTCATCTCTTCCGCGTAGCGCTGCACGAGGCATCCGGTCACCACAAGGCCCTTCATCTTGCCGGTCTGCTTGTACTGCGCGGTGTCGAGGATGGTCTCGATGGCCTCGATCTTGGCGGCCTCGATGAACCCGCAGGTGTTGACCACGCCCACGTCGGCCTCGGACATGTCCTCGGTAATCTCCCAGCCCGCCGCGCGCAGCAGGGCGAGCATGTGCTCGCTGTCAACCAGGTTTTTGGCGCAGCCGAGCGAAATCAGTCCTATTTTCGGCATGGAAATCTCCTTTTTTGTCCCATTGATATCGGGAATATTATACACCACAAAGCCGGGTTTGTCATCTGCTCAATTTTGCAAATACAGCCTGGGCGGGTTCGGGAAATGGGGAAGGGGAGAGGCGGTGCTGTCTCCGGCTGATTTCCCGGGGAAAAGGGGAGGGGCGCCCCGCGCGCAGGCGCAAAAAAGGGAAGCACCGCATGGTGCTTCCCCGCAGATTGCCGGAAAATTACCGCTAACTTTTGGATTTGGGTTTGGCAAGCAGCGCGAACAGGCAGCCGAACACGATCGCCGCCGCGATGCCGCCCGCGGCGCCGGTCACGCCGCCCGTGAACACGCCCAGCAGGCCTTTTTCCGCCACGGCCTTGGCAACGCCCTTTGCCAGCGAGTAGCCGAAGCCCAAAAGCGGCACGGTCGCGCCCGCGCCTGCGTAGTCCACGACCGGCTGGTAAATTCCGATGGCCTGCAAAAACACACCGATTACCACCAGACTGACCAGGATACGCGCCGGGGTCAGTTTGGTCTTATCAATAAACACCTGGCAGATGGCGCAGATTGCGCCGCCCACCCAGAACGCACCCACATACTCCATCCAGTTCATGCGCCGCTCCTTTCGATCACGACCGCGTGGCAGATGCCCGCAATCGGCTGCCCCTGCTGCACCGAGGTCGGGCTCATCATCGCGCCCGTACCCGCGAACACCAGCCGTTTGAGTTTGCCCGCCTGCATATCGCGCAGCAGCGGGCCGCACAGCACCGCCGCCGAACAGCCGCAGCCCGAGCCGCCTGCGTGCGCGTCCTGTTCGTCGCCGAACAGCAGGCTGCCGCAGTCCGAATACACCGGGGACAGGTCGATTTTGTCCTCGCGCAGCAGGGTCAGCAGCAGGTCCGCGCCTACGTGCCCGAGGTCGCCGGTCACGATGCAGTCAAAGTCGTCCGGCTGCGCGCCGAGGTCAGCCAGCAGCGTGGACAGCGTGTCATAGGCCGCGGGGGAAGACGGTGTTTTAGGACCATGGTGTTTTTCAGCTCATGCAGTCTGTCCATGATCCTGAATATAATCCTTTGCTGCCGCATAAGCGTCCGAGAATTTGAACTGAATGGTAATACCTCCGCCTTCGTGTACATAGATCATATCAATCAGTTCCACGATGACTTCGCGTGTCAGCTTTTGCAGGTTGCGGTATTTGACAAACTGGGTCAGAAATGAATTGGTTTGATTCACGCCGTTCTGTATCTCATCAATCCGCTTCTGTAACGCAGCGATGCGGGTGTCCAGCTTTGCCTGCTGTTGTTCGAACTGTTCCTTAAGCTGATGATACTCCTCGCGGGAAATATCGCCTGCTTTCCAGTCCGGATACAGCGAGAGCTTTATCTGCTCAATGCGTCCGCATTCTGTTTCCAGCTGCACCCGTTCGTCCAGCAGGCGCTTCACATTGCAACTACGTGTACTGCTTCGGTTGATCTCGGTAACCAACTCATCCATCTCGACCGCCAAGGCAATCTGATGCCGCAGGGCTTCGAGCACCGCCTGTTCCAGCCGATCACTGCGGATGGTATGCTTGGTGCACGCGCCGCTGTGCTGCTTTTTGAACGTTGAACAGATATAATAATGATAGTTGCGGTAGGGCTGTGAGATCAATTTGCGGTTCATCGCCTTGCCGCAATCGGCGCAGCGAAGGAAACCGGAGAATAGATAGACCTCTTTTTTTGTTGGTGCGGTGCGCGTATCCCGCTCGAACAGAGACTGCGCCCGTTCAAACAGTTCCCTTGGGATGATCGCTTCATGTGTTGCCTCGACTGTGATCCATTCGTCCTCCGGCACCGCTTCGCTGACGTGCAGCTTATAGCTTTTGATGCGGTTTTTACCCTGCACCATGGTTCCCGTGTACAGCCGGTTGCGCAGGATGCGGCGCACCGAGCTGTCCGGCCACAGGCCGTCGAGCTTATCCGATGCCGGATGCTGGTAGTTCATACCCTGCTGCCGCTTATAGGCGGACGGGTTCGGGATTCCCATGGCATTCAGCTGTTTTGCGATGCTGAGCACGCTCATGCCGCCGACGAACCAGTCGAAAATATCCCGCACAACTGCGGCGGCCTGCTCGTCAATCAACAGATGGCCGTGGTCATCTGGATCTTTGCGGTAGCCATAGGAGGCGAATGAGCCGATGAATTTGCCCTGCCGACGTTTTAGGTCGAGCGAAGAGCGCACCTTATTGGAGATATCGCGGCAGTACTCATCGTTAATGATGTTCTTGAACGGTACAACCAGGTTATTGACCGAACGCGGATCGAGAAAGCTGTCCACATGATCGTTTACCGAGATAAAACGCACATTCAGCAGAGGAAAAACCTGTTCAAGATATTCGCCGACCCCTACATAATTACGGCCGAAGCGGGACAGGTCTTTGACAATTACGCAGTTGACTGTACCTGCGCGCAGGTCGTCCACCATGCGCCGGCATTCAGGGCGGTTGAAATCTGTACCCGTAAAGCCGTCGTCAGTATACAGTTTGGGTGTGGACATGTCCGCCTGCGTTTCCGTAAACTCGGTCAGCAGCTCGCGCTGGCTAATGATGCTGTCGCTTTCCTCGCGGTCGCCGTCCTCGCGGGACAGGCGGATATACAGTGCGGGCTTCCACAGCCTTGTGGATGGATTACCGGACGATTTCATATATTTACTTTTCCGAGCCATTTCGTGTGCCTCCTTAAAAAACAGGCGGCATACCGTTGGCTGTGTTTTGCATAATAATTGTACCACAGCGCACGGTATGCCGCAAGCTTTCCTGCGAATCATCCGTTTTTTGGAATTATTGCAGCCGTTTGCATATATCGGTCAGGCAGGCCTGCAAGCTGGGGGCGCTGTTATCGAACAGCACCTCGACCGCCGTGTCGCCTACGCGGAACCGGTGCGGGTCGCCGACCGAGGCCGCAAACAGGCGCAGCCGCTCGCCCACCGGAAGGGTCGGATCAACGCGTATCTCGCGTATTTCAGGCAGCGGGCAGCGCTGCAAGGTGTCCGTACTCATGTAATCTCCTCCTTTTTACTATAATATGTACGCAAATACTATTTTTTATTCAGATTTTGTGACTTTTGCATACCGTTTGAGCTCTTCCAGTCGAGCGGACACGTCCCTGAAGCACCTACTCTCTTGCATCAGGCCACATCCGAGTCTCCTGTAGGGCGTCCATTCCACGCTTCTCCCTCGTCTTTGATTTATGAAGCTTGCG
>USSI01000204.1 GCA_900557315.1 uncultured Butyricicoccus sp.
CGTAAAGTACGGCAGTATATTATCCAGAATGACGATCCGCCCGCCTTCATACGCTGCCTTTGCCAGCATCACAAAGCCCTGCTGCGCCGTTGTCAGCGTGCCGGCGCGCGCGTCGGGCGAAATATCCGCCTCCACCAGCTCCAGGTAATGCCGGCACAGGGCATTCATTTTCCGCCGGGAAAGCAGCCACATCCGCCGGGTCGAAAAGGTCGTCAGGATCATATTTTCCGCTACGGTCAGCGTATCGTTGAGCGGCGCGCTGCCCCGCAGCACGCGGATGCCCAGCCGGTACGCCTGCTGCGGCGTCGCAATCTCGGCAGGATTGCCCTCAACCCATATCCGCCCTGCAGCCGCCGGCTGGTTTCCGGTCAGCAGCTCGGTCAGTTCCTGCAGGCCGGATGAGGAAAGGCCGACCACGCCCAGCAGTTCCCCCTCATACAGGCACAGGTTTGCGTCCCGCAGCAGCCCTGCAGGATCACTGCCCGCCACATCTTCCAGCCGAAGCATTTCCTTTTTCATCTTCCTCACCTGCCGGCAGCGCGATTTCCACATCCGTCCCAACGCCTGGCGTGCTGTAAATATGCAGGCAATATTGGCTGCCAAAGCACAGCTGCAGGCGGCGGTTCACATTCACCAGCGCAATGCCGCCATGCTGTGTCTCCATCTCCCCGGCGGCATCTTCCCCCCGCAGCCGCCGGTTCAGCCGTGCCAGCTGTTTCTCATCCATCCCTACGCCATTGTCATGCACGGTAATCAGCAGCCTGCGGTCGGTTTCCACCACATCGATCGTGATGCAGCCTTCCCCCATTTTGGTTTCCAAGCCGTGATAGATCGCATTTTCCACAATGGGCTGCAGCGTCATCCGCGGGAGCGTGCGCAGCATGCATTTCTCGCTGCATTCCTTATGCAGCTGCAGGACAAAGCGGTTGTTAAACCGGTACTGCTGGATCAGCATGTAATTCTGGATATTGCGCAGCTCATCCTCGAGTGAAGCCATCTCCCCGCGCGGGCTGATGCTGTACCGGAACATCCCGGCCAGCGCCTCTGCCATGCTCGCCACATCCGGCACATCCTCCAAAATCGCCTTGCCGCAGATTGCTTCCAATGTATTATAGAGGAAGTGCGGATTGATCTGGCTCTGCAGGCTGCTCAGTTCCGCCTGCTTTTCAAGGATCAATGCCGAATATTCCTTCCGCGCGTCATCGCGCGCCCGGACCGTCAGGCGTTTGAGCCGGGAGTGCACAATTTCCTCCGCCGATCCGGCAGACAGCGCGGCGTCATCCGCTTCATACTGCTCTTCCATCTCGCACAGGGTTTGTTCCACCAGATAAAGCGTCGCGATTGCAAATACAGCAAGCACCGCCAGGCCCGCTGCACACAACAACGCCCCTACGGCGGTGCACCAGCTGGATACACGGTCATTCGCCGCCGCAAACAGCATAACGCTGCCCACTGCAACCGCCCACCAGCCGAGCCAGACCAGTGTACGGCGGTAGATTGCATGCCGCTTGCCCGTTTGCCTGGTTAGATTCATTGTCCTCGCCCCTCACAGAGCTTTCGATACTCGCTTGGCGTAATTCCCGTCACTTTTTTGAAAAGCTTTGTGAAATGCTTATGGTTCTTATATCCCACCTGCGCCGCAACCTCCGCGATGTTCAGCCCCGGATCGCGCAGCAGTTCTTTGGCGCGGGCAATCCGTGCGGCCACAACATATTTGCTGAAATTGACGCCGGTCTCATTTTTGAAGATGACGCTGAAATATACCGGGTTGAGGAAAATCTGCGCGGCAACCTGCTCAAGCGTCAGTTCCCCATCCAGATGGGCTTCTATGTACTGCTGCGCCTGATGGATCGGCCGCATTGTCTTCATCTGAATCTGCTCCAGATACTGCGCATACGCACGGTTCACCGCATCGCCCACCACCGAGCATATCTCCTGATAATCCGTGCAGCCGGCCAGCCGGATGCGCACCGCACGAAGTGGTTCCGCCTCATCCCCCCCGATCTCGGTTGACAGATGCTCGAAAAACACGGACAGGAACCGGTCAATCTCGTGCAGGCGGTCGCTGTCGGTAAGCCGTGCATGTATGATAGCCGATAAAATGCGATTGGTCATCAATTCCAGCCGCTGCGGCTCACAGGCATCCATGCTGTTGCGCAGTTCGGTCAGCATCGCATCGTTCAAAATGGCGTGCTGTTGGCAGGTTTCCATATCCTCGTAAAAGATCAGCCGGTTCGCGCCCTGTGATAAGCGCGCGCACACTGCGTTCCACGCTTGGACCGCCATCCCGGCAAGGGCGCGGACGTCATACCCCTTTTCGCTGACCGCAACCGTCACCGCGCATCGCTGATACAGGTTCACCCGTGTAAAAATCTCATCCAGCAGCAGGCGTCCGGCCGCCGCAAACGCCGTCTCCTGTTCGTCCGGGTACTCGACAATGCAAAGCAGCAAACCCTGGTCCATAAAGCTGGCCGTCTCCCCTCCCGGCACGGCCAGGCAGGTATCGGCAAGCTCCTGCGCCTTGGCATACAGCAGGTCGTTATTCTGGGCGGTGTCCTGCCGCGCGGTCTGTGCGTCCAGACAGATGGCAAGCAGGCGCAGGCATCCGCCGTGGAAGGCTGTCCGCGCATTCTGATTCAAATCATCCAGATCGCGCGGCGCCGTCTTCCCATGGACCACGCCCTGCAGGTACTCTGTGCGCATTTTGTTCAGGCTGCTTGTCACCAGCCTGTCGTCCTTTTCCCGCTGCTCATAGGCCGCCTGCTTCGCACAGATTTTGCCCAGTACCGTGTTCAGTTCCTGCTCGTTGATCGGTTTTATCAAATAATCTTCCACTCCATATTTGATCGCATGGAACGCATAGCTGAATTCCGTATGCCCGCTGATGAGCACAAAATGCGAGCCGATCCGGTGCTCGCTGGCCCGCTTGGCCAGTTCCAGCCCGTCCACGCCCGGCATCCGGATGTCGGTGATGACGATTTCCGGCTTTTCAGATTGGATGATTTCCCACGCGTGCACCCCGTCTGACGCCGTATCCAGCAGTTCCAGGCCGAGTTCCTCCCAATGGATCAGCTTTTTCAGTTTGGCGCAGACCAAATGCTCGTCATCCGCGATCAATACCTTGTACATGCCCACACCTCTTTTCCCATATATTGTATATTTTCTCCTCTATACACTTAAATTGTACTGAAATCCGCTTTTCATTTCAACAGGAATTCCTATCCAATCGGTTCCTGACAGCAACGCAAGCAAGCCCCGCGGCGCATATGCGCTCGAGGCTTGCTATAAAAAAGAAGAGAAGAGAGAAGAATGGCTTTTCATCCGGTTACCAGATGGTATACCCGCCGTCTACGCAGATATCCGTTCCCGTGACATAGGAAGCGAGCGGGCTTGCCAGGAAGAGCACCGCACCGGTCATTTCCTCCGCGGTGGCAAACCGTCCCATCGGCGTACAGTCAATATACCAGTCCAGCTTATCCTTGGTGGAATTGCGGTGTGCAGAGGAGTACACATAGCCCGGGCTGATGCTGTTGACGCGAATGCCAAACTGCATATAATCCGCAGCCAGTGCGCGCGTCAGGTGCAGCACTGCGGCCTTGCTCGCCGGATAGGCAACCTCATA
>USSI01000205.1 GCA_900557315.1 uncultured Butyricicoccus sp.
CTGCTCGGCCGTATGCCGTCGGCGGTAGGTTACCAGCCGACGCTGGCGACCGAAATGGGCGCATTGCAGGAGCGCATCACCTCGACCAAGAAAGGGTCGATCACGTCCGTACAGGCGGTTTACGTCCCGGCGGACGACCTGACCGACCCCGCCCCGGCGACCACGTTCTCCCATCTGGATGCGAAGGTCGTCCTGTCGCGTGATATCGCGTCCATGGGCATCTATCCGGCGGTGGACCCGCTGGATTCCTCCTCGCGCATCCTGTCGCCGGAGGTTGTCGGCATTGAGCACTATGAGGTCGCGCGTGCGGTGCAGTCCATTTTGCAGAAGTACAAGGACCTGCAGGACATCATCGCGATCCTCGGTATGGATGAACTTTCCGATGAGGATAAGCTGACCGTTGCCCGCGCCCGCAAAATCCAGAATTACCTGTCGCAGCCGTTCCACGTTGCGGAACAGTTCACGGGTTTTGAGGGCAAGTATGTGCCGGTATCCGAGACCATCCGCGGCTTCCGCGAGATACTGGACGGCAAGCATGACGATCTGCCCGAGTCGGCGTTCCTGTTTGCGGGCACCATCGACGAGGTCGTGGAGAAGGCGAAGAAGGGGGCGTAATATGGCTACCTTCCATCTCAAGGTGATGACGGTTGACCGTTGTTTTTATGACGATGAGGTAGACCGGATCATCGTGCGCACTACGCAGGGCGATGTCGGCATCCTGCCGAACCATGTCCCCTACATCGCGGCGATCGGCATCGGCGGCCTGACCATCTATAAAGATGGTGAAAAGCGCATGGCGGCGATCGCGGGCGGATTTGTGGATGTATCCAAGGAACAGACCGTTGTTCTGGCGCGCACCTGTGAATGGGCGGACGAGATTGATCTGGATCGCGCCCATGAAGCTGCGGACCGCGCCCGTGCCAGCCTTCAGCACAAGGAGAGCGAGCGGGAACAGGACCTTGCGCAGGCCAAGCTGAAAAAAGCGATCAATCGTATCCGAATCGCGGAGAACAAATAGGCAGAAGCCGCCCGTTGCCCAAACGGGCGGCTTTTTTGCTATACTGGGGAAGCTGATTCAAAAAATGGAGGAATGGGAATGAAACGGGTGCGCGGGCAGATGTCCGAATCCACGCTTTTGGGCGCGCTGCTCGCAGTTGCGGGCGGTTTTTTCGACGCTTATACCTACCTTTGCCGCGGCGGCGTGTTCGCCAATGCGCAGACGGGCAATATTGTGCTGCTGGGGGTGGAGGTCGCAGAGGGGGAATGGCTGCGCGCGCTGACCTATCTGCTGCCCATTCTGGCGTTCGCGCTGGGCGTGGTGGCCGCAGAAGTGGTCAAGCGGCACGGTAAGGTGCGGCAGGAGCGGGCCGCAGGAATGCACTGGCGGCAGGTCATCGTGCTGGCGGAGGCGGCTCTGCTGGCAGTCGCGGCGTTTATGCCGCAGCAGATGAATATGACGGTAAACATCCTGATTTCATTTATCTGTGCGCTGCAGGTGGAAGCGTTCCGCAAGGTGCGCGGCAGCGCGTTTGCAACCACGATGTGCACGGGAAACCTGCGTTCGGGCACCGAACAGCTGGTCATCTGGCAGCAGACCGGGGACGCGAACGCAGCGTGCAAGGCGCGGCGGTATTATGGGATTATTCTGTTTTTTATCTTTGGCGCGGCGCTGGGCGCGCTGTGCACGGGTCTGCTGGGTGAGCGGGCGCTGCTCATCACCTGCGCGCCGCTGCTGGCGGTGTTCGCGATCATGTTTATCCCGGAGGAGCAGGGGGAGTGAGCGCAGGCGTTTTGCCGCCTGCGGATGAAACAATCCCTTCGGTTGACAATCCGAATCGGACATTTTATAATAAAAAGACATCCGGTTTTACAAATTCCATCGGGGGATACGCATGAAAACACTCAACAATTTAAAGCCGGGACAGAGCGGCGTGGTTGACCGGATTACGGCCGAAGGCGCGCTCAAACGGCATTTTCTTGACATGGGAATCACAAAAGGCGTGGTCGTGACCATGGAGCGCGTCGCGCCCTTCGGCGATCCGATTGCAGTGCGCCTGCGGGGATACAGCCTATCCCTTCGCCGCACAGAGGCGAAAAAAATTGTGCTGGAGGCGGGCGCATGAGCGGAAAAAAGACCATTGCCATCATTGGAAATCCGAACAGCGGCAAAACCACGCTGTTCAACCGCCTGACCGGCTCCAACCAGCACGTCGGCAACTGGCCGGGCGTGACGGTGGACCGCAAGACGGGCCACGTCTGTCACGACGGGGTGGGCGTGGATATCGTCGATCTGCCCGGCATCTATTCGCTGTCGCCTTATACGCAGGAAGAGATCATCGCGCGCGAGTATGTGCTGTCGGATGAACTGGACGGCATCCTCAACATAGTGGACGCGGCCAACATTGAGCGCAATCTGTACCTGACGCTGCAGCTTATTTCGCTCGGCCTGCCTATGGTGATCGCACTCGGTTTTATGGACGATGTGCGTGCGCAGGGCGTGGAAATCGACGTAAAGGAGCTGGAACGGCGCCTCGGCGTGCCGGTTGTGCCGATCTCTGCCAAGAAGGGCGAAAATATCCACGACCTTTTGGACGAGCTGGCGCATGGTATGCGCGCGCCGGTGCAGCAGCCGACCTATCTGCACGGCGTGGGCGCGGCGATCCGCCGTGCGGCCGATTTGCTGCGGCCGCTGCCGCTGCGCGCGTGCAGCCTGCCGTTTTATGCGGCAAAGCTGCTTGAGGGCGATAAGGAACTGTGGGCGAAATATGGCGGCGATATGCCGCGCGAGATGCGGGAACAGCTGGACGCACTTGCCGAGGGCATGCACAGCCATGCCAACTCCACGGACAACGAAATGGTGCTCGCGGACGCGCTGTACGATTACATAGAAGAAGTTGTACGCGCCTGCTTCAAGCGTCCCACAGAGCACAAACTGACCATTACCGAACGCATCGACCGCATTGTGCTGCACCGTGTATGGGCGTTGCCCATCTTTGCGTTCTTCATGTTCCTGATGTTCTGGACAACGTTTGGGCCGTTCGGCTCGTGGCTGGGCGACGGGATGGAGTATCTGATCCAGCAGCTGATTGTTCCTGCGGTAGAAAGCGGCCTGGCCGCGATCGGCACAGCGGGATGGCTGGTGAACCTGATCTGCGACGGTGTGATCGGCGGTGTGGGCAGTATGCTGAGCTTCCTGCCGCAGATCGTGATCCTGTTTTTCTTTCTGTCTATTCTGGAGGATACCGGCTATCTGGCGCGTGTGGCGTTCATCATGGATACGCTGCTGCGCCGCATCGGCCTGTCGGGCAAGTCGTTCGTGCCCATGCTGATGGGCTTCGGCTGTACGACGCCTGCGGTCATGGCTGCGCGCACAATGGAAAACGACGCCGACCGCCGCATGACGATCATGCTCACGCCGTTCATGTCGTGCAGCGCCAAGCTGCCGGTGTATGCGCTGGTGGCGGGCGCGGTATTCCCGGCCCATCAGGGCCTGGTGGTCATCAGCCTGTATGTGCTGGGCATCCTGATGGGGGTACTGGCGGGATTTATCCTCAAAAAGACCATTTTCCGTGAGGTATCCTCGGGCTTTGTGCTCGAGC
>USSI01000206.1 GCA_900557315.1 uncultured Butyricicoccus sp.
CTGGGGCAGAAACCGGATCCGGAATTGGTAAACCAACTGTATGACATGATTTTAAGCTATCCGGATATCACCGGCGTACATGATCTGGTGCTGCATGATTACGGGCCCGGACGGATGATGGGCAGCGCGCATGTGGAGGTTTCCCGCACACTGGATGTCATGCAGGCTCACGATATGATCGACAATGCAGAAAAGCATGTCCAGGCGGTGCTGCACATGCCTTTTGTCCTGCATTATGACCCGGTTGCGGACGATTGTGAGGAAACCCAGCTGATGCGCAAAAAAATGGAAGAGATTGTTCGGCAGGTCAACCGTGAAATGACCATCCACGATTTCAGGATGGTTCCAGGTCCGACGCATACCAATTTGATTTTTGACGTGGTGGTGCCGTTCAGCTATGATAACGACGCAAAGCGCAACCTTATGATGACAATACGTGATAAATTGAAGCAAATTGACTATCGGTATAATCCGGTCGTCACGTTTGACCACCAGATGTAAAGCCGGAAAACAGCGGCGCAGGGATTGCCTGCGCCGCTGTTTTAATGGTACAATACAGGTAAAACAGAATGCGGGAACGGGAAGACTGTGAATGGAACTGGTGATAAAACGCTTTGACGAGCTGACGCTCGGGGAATTGTATGAGATTTTACGAATCCGGGTGGATGTGTTCGTGGTAGAGCAAAATTGCCCTTATCCGGAGATCGACGGCAAGGACGAATTTGCCCATCATCTCTATTATCGGGATGCGGACGGGATTCAGGCCTATCTGCGGGTGGTGGATGCCGGCATTTCGTTCGACGAGGTTTCCATCGGGCGGGTGCTCAGCCGGAAACGGCGGTGCGGCTTGGCCGGCGGCCTGCTTCGCGAGGGCATACGCTTTGCACAAGATATGCTTGGCGCACACGCAATCCGTATTGAGGCGCAGACCTATGCGCGGAAATTGTATGAGAATGCAGGCTTCCGGCAGGTTTCCGAGGAATTCCTGGAAGACGGCATCCCACATATCCAGATGTTGCTGAACCTGGCTGAATAAAGCGAGAGAGAGGAGATAACCTTTATGCTGCTGATTCAAAACGGACGGGTGCTCGACCCGTATACCAATACCGACGAAAAAATGGATGTGCTCATCGGGGAGGACGGGGTGATTGCGCTTGTCGCGCCGCACATCGACGCGCCCGCAGGCTGCGAGGTGTATGACGCCGCGGGGCTTACGGTTTCGCCCGGCTTTGTGGACGGCCATGTGCACTTCCGCGACCCGGGCCAGACGCAGAAGGAGGATGTGCTGACCGGCGCGGCGGCCGCGGCCGCGGGCGGCTACGCGACCGTCATCTGCATGGCGAACACCCTGCCGACGTGCGATACGCCCGAGATCATCCGGTATGTGACCGATAAGGCAAAGGATTGCCCGGTCGAGGTTTTGCAGGCGGGTGCAGTGACCAAGGGCCTCAAAGGGGAGGAACTGACCGACTTTTCCGCGCTCACATCGGCGGGCGCGCCCTGCCTGACGGATGACGGGATCAATCTGACCAGCGCGGGCCTGTGCCGCGCGGCGATGGAGCAGGCGGCAGCGCAGGACATCCTGCTGTCCTTCCATGAGGAGGAACCCTCGCTCGTGCCTTCGCCCGGGGTGAATTTCGGCTCGGCGGCGGCGGAAAAGTTCGGCGTGCCGGGGGCGCGCGCGAGCGCGGAAACCGCGATGATTGCGCGCGATATCGCGCTGGCGCTGGACACGGGCGCGCGCGTGCTGTTCCAGCACGTCAGCTCGGCGCAGTCCGCGGCGCTCATCCGCGCGGGCAAGGCGCTCGGCGCGAAGATCTACGCCGAGGTTACGCCGCACCATATCTCGCTGACCGAGGACGATGTGCCGGCGCACGGCACCTTTGCGCGCATGAACCCGCCGCTCCGCAAGGAGGCCGACCGGCAGGCGCTGATTGCCGCACTCGCGGACGGCACGATCGACATGATCGCCACCGACCATGCCCCGCATACTGCGGAGGAAAAGGCGCGCGAATTTGCCAAGGCGCCGAGCGGCATCACCGGGCTGGAGACCGCGTTTTCCGTGTGCAACACCTGGCTGGTCCAAACCGGCAGGCTGACCCCGATGCAGCTGATCGAAAAAATGAGCAAAACCCCCGCCGAGGTGTACGGCCTGACCGGACGCGCGGTTGCCGCAGGCAATTTTGCCCGGCTCGTGCTGCTCGACTGGGACAGCGAAATGGTATACAAAGAGTATAAATCGAAAGCAATCAACACACCGTATACAAACATGCCGCTGACCGGCGCGCCGCGCGCGATCGTCACCGGCACGCGCCTTACCATGCGGTAAAAGATGCGAGGTTGCAAGGGCTTTGCCTGCACGGCGTGCAGGCAAAGCTTTTTTTGATAAAAAACAGGAATCGCGACCGGCTGCCTGTCGAAATTTGCCAGGGCCTGCGCCACATATTTTGCGCGGACAAAGTCATACTACCTGTACAACCAGAAATTCCGTATGGGAGGGAACGCGTAAATGAAGGCAACCGGCATTGTACGCCGCATCGACGACCTGGGCCGCGTCGTCATTCCAAAAGAAATCCGCCGCACACTGCGCATCCGCGAGGGCGACCCGCTGGAGATTTTCACCGACCGTGACGGCGAAGTGATTTTCAAAAAGTATTCCCCGATGGGGGAGATGGGCGCAGTTGCAGCCGAACTGGCTGAGTCGCTCGCCCGCACAGCGGGCATGAGCTGTGCGATCTGCGACCGCGACGCTGTGATTGCGGCGGCGGGCGGCGCGAAAAAGGACATTTTGGAGAAGAGCATCTCCGCCGACCTCGAGCAGATGATGGAACAGCGCGTCACCTACGAGCGCGGCGTGGGGGAGACACAGGAAATCGCGATTTCCGAGCGCGATGTGTATAACGTGATCGTCGCAGTGCCGATCATCACCGACGGGGATGTAAGCGGCTGCGTGGCGTTTGTCAGCGAGGATGAGAACGCGGCCGCAGCCGAGGTCACGGTCAAGCTGTGCCAGACTGCGGCGCAGTTCCTGTCCAGACGGGTTGCGATGTAAGGAGGGGGAGCGTATGCCAAAAAAACAGGGCAGGGAACGGGAACCGAAGGCCTTCCCGCGCTATGACGATGCAGCGCATATCGACTCGGCGGCGGTTGCGCCCGTCCCGCCGTGGGCGCAGGATATGGTCCCCCGCGGCGACCCCGCGGCGACGGCCTATACTGAAAAATACTGCGAAAACGAACAGCCGCGGCCGTAGCAGCGCCGCAGGACCGATACCGGAAGCCGGAGGGAAAGCGGCGGCCGGTATCGTTTTTTTTAATTTTTTAAGCGGATGCATTCAGGTACAAAAGTGGAAAATCAGGGAGGATCACACTTTATTTACAAAACCGGTATGCAAAATAACCAGCAAATCATCAGACCAACCAAAGTTTTTTTCGTTTCTCGATAAATTTTTTGTGTTTTGGGCTTGCTAATTTGGTGTAAAAGACAGTATAATCTATGTTGTACGGCTGTGCGCAGGTGCGGCCGCCCCATTTCATCAGAAGAAGGAGCCGCGCCCTACCCGGGCGCAGTTCTTCTTGCGCAAAAAA
>USSI01000207.1 GCA_900557315.1 uncultured Butyricicoccus sp.
CGATCGGAACTACAGTTCCGGTCGAGTGAACGCACCGTACTGCGTTAGGATGCGGCCTTTGCGCAAATTTGCGCGCCACGAACGCGGCACACCGTAATTTCCTATTTCATGCGCGACACGCGCGAAGTTCCTTTTATTCTGAAGAAGAAGGTATCTGCTTATGGATCAATCCCGTGCGCCGATCAAGGAGGCGCTCGAACACTTTAAAGATATGCGCATCGTCCCGTTTGATGTCCCCGGACACAAGCGCGGGCGCGGCAACCCCGAACTGACCAAATTCCTCGGCGAGCAGTGCATGACCGTGGACGTCAACTCGATGAAGCCGCTGGATAACCTGTGCCACCCGGTGAGCGTCATCCGCGAGGCGGAGGAGCTGGCGGCCGAAGCCTTCGGCGCGGCGCACGCCTTCCTCATGGTCGGCGGCACGACCTCGAGCGTGCAGGCAATGGTGCTGTCGGCCGTCAAACGCGGGGATGAGATCATCCTGCCCCGCAACGTGCACCGTTCGGTCATCAACGCGCTCGTGCTCACCGGCGCGGTCCCGATTTACGTCAATCCGCAGATGAACGACCGGCTGGGCATCTCGCTGGGCATGTCGATTGCGGACGTGAAGGACGCGATCCAGAAGCATCCCTCCGCCAAAGCGATCCTGGTCAACAACCCGACCTATTACGGCATCTGCTCAGACCTTAAGGAGATCGTCCGGCTGGGCCACGCCGCGGGCATGAAGGTGCTGGCGGACGAGGCGCACGGCACGCATTTCTACTTCGGCGAGGACATGCCGGTCTCCGCGATGGCCGCAGGCGCCGACCTCGCCTCTGTTTCCATGCACAAATCCGGCGGCTCGCTGACCCAGTCCAGTTTCCTGCTGTGCGGCCCGTCGATGAATGCCGAGTATGTGCGCCAGATCATCAACCTGACCCAGACGACCTCGGGCTCCTACCTGCTCATGGTCAGCCTGGACATTTCGCGCAAAAACCTTGCGCTGCACGGCAAACACATCTTCCGCAAGGTCACCGAGCTGACCGAGTACGCACGCGGGGAGATCAACCAGATCGGCGACTATTACGCCTACGGCAGCGAGCTGATTAACGGCGACACGGTGTATGACTTCGACGTGACCAAGCTTGCGGTCAACACGCTGGACGTCGGCCTTGCCGGTATTGAAGTATATGATGTGCTGCGCGACTTTTACGACATCCAGACCGAATTCGGCGATCTGGGCAACCTGCTCGCCTATGTTTCGGTTGGAGACCGCGAGCGCGACCTGGAACGGCTGGTTGCGGCGCTGGCCGACATCCGCCGCCGCTACAAGCGCGACAAAGCCACGCTCATGCGGCAGGAATACATCTCGCCGCAGGTGGTCGCCGCGCCGCAGGAGGCGTTTTACGCGGACAAGCAGTCTGTCGCGCTCGATCAGGCAAACGGCCGCATCTGCGCGGAGTTTGTCATGTGCTACCCGCCCGGCATCCCGATCCTTGCCCCGGGCGAGCGCATCACGCGTGAAATCCTCGATTATATCCGCTATGCCAAGGAGAAAAACTGTATGCTGCTCGGCACCGAGGACCCGGATGTGAACAACCTGCAAGTCATCAAAGGAGTCATCAGCCCATGCGATTAACCTTTACCGAAATGCACACGCCGACCGTCGGCCTGCAAATCCAGGTAGACCGGCAGCTTTACACCGAACAGAGCGACTTCCAGCGCATCGACGTGTTCGAATGCGAGGAGTTCGGCCGGTTCCTGACGCTCGACGGCTATATGATGCTGACCGAGCGCGACGAATTCATCTACCATGAGATGATGGTGCACGTCCCGCTCGCCGTGCTGGGCGACAAAGTGAAAAAGGTGCTCGTCATCGGCGGGGGGGACGGCGGCTGCGTGCGCGAGCTGTGCCGTTATCCGCACATTGCGCACATCGACCTCGTTGAGATTGACGAGCGCGTGGTCGCGGTCTGCAAGGAGTTCCTGCCGTCGGTGGCCTGCTCGCTGGACGATCCGCGCGTGCACATCCTGTATCAGGACGGGCTCAAATATATCCGCCGCATCGACGACGAATATGACCTTATCATCATCGACTCAACCGACCCGTTCGGCCCGGGCGAGGGCCTGTTCACGATGGAGTTCTACGGCAACTGCTATAAGGCGCTGAAAGAACACGGCGTGCTGGTCAACCAGCACGAAAGCCCGTTTTACAGGGGCGACGCGCTCGCCTGCCAGCGTGCGCACCGCAACATCGTGCACTCGTTTGAGCTGTCGCGCCTGTTCCAGGCGCACATCCCGACCTATCCGTCCGGCCACTGGCTGTTCGGGTTTTCCTCGCGCGGCGTGCACCCGGTGCGCGACCTCAAGGCGGACGACTGGAATGCCCGCGGCATCGAGACAAAATATTACAACACCAACCTGCACAAGGGCGCGTTCTACCTGCCCAATTATGTGCAGAAATTATTAGAGAAAGTGGAGGAGTAAGGCACCGCCCTGTGACTGTGTCCGCTTTACTAACTGGACGCATCCCCGCCCGTGAAGCGCGGGCATATACTGCTGTCAATAAAGATTTGATCGCCCAATATTTATGCTATCCCAATATTAAGGAGGAATTTATCATGGGAAAAGCCCTGATTATCGGCTGCGGCGGCGTTGCCGGCGTAGTCATTCACAAGTGCTGTCAGAACAGTGACGTTTTTGAGGAAATCATGATCGCCTCGCGCACCAAGTCCAAGTGCGATGCAATCAAGGAAAAGCTGGACGGCACCACCCCTACCAAAATCCGCACCGCCAAGGTGGACGCGGACAACCTCGACGAGTTGTGCGCGCTGATCGACGAATACAAGCCGGACATCGTCATGAACATCGCCCTGCCGTATCAGGACCTGACCATCATGGACGCGTGCCTTAAGTGCGGCGTCAACTACATGGACACCGCCAACTACGAGCCCGAGGACACTGACGACCCGGAATGGCGCGCGATCTACGAGAAGCGCTGCAAGGAGGAGGGCTTCACCGCCTACTTTGACTACTCTTGGCAGTGGGCGTACAAGGAGAAGTTCGAAAAGGCCGGGCTGACCGCGCTTTTGGGCTCGGGCTTTGACCCGGGCGTGACGCAGGCGTACTGCGCCTATGCGCAGAAGCACCTGTTTGACCAGATCGACACCATCGACATTCTGGACTGCAACGGCGGCGACCACGGCTACCCGTTTGCGACCAACTTCAACCCGGAGATCAACCTGCGCGAGGTTTCCGCGCCCGGCTCCTACTGGGAGGACGGCCACTGGGTCGAAATCCCGGCCATGTCCATCAAGCGCGAGTACGACTTCGACCAGGTCGGCCACAAGGACATGTACCTGCTGCACCACGAGGAGATCGAGTCGCTGGCCAAGAACATCCCGGGCGTGAAGCGCATCCGCTTCTTCATGACCTTCGGCCAGTCCTACCTGACCCACATGAAGTGCCTGGAGAACGTCGGCATGCTGTCCACCACCCCGATCGAGTTCGAGGGACATCAGATTGTGCCGATCCAGTTCCTCAAGGCGCTGCTGCCCGACCCGGCTACCCTCGGCCCGCGCACCAAGGGCAAGA
>USSI01000208.1 GCA_900557315.1 uncultured Butyricicoccus sp.
GACTGCCCGATGTCGCTCATTTCAGCCAACTTATTGATCGACAAACCTCGACGCTGGCACAGGGAGCGAATACGCTCGACGAGCAGCCGGGCATAGGTCTGGTCTGTTTTATTCACCCGCACTCTCCTATCCACACAATCGACAAAAACGTTACATTTTCGGCAAACCGCATCGCCATGCTGTGCGATGCGGTTTATTTTACTATTTTGCTGCCTGCTGTCTCCCATTGTTCGTCCGGCACATACACAGCAATCTCCTCCAAACGACAATCCAATATCCGGCAGAGGCGGTCGATGCTATAGGTTGACACCGGCAAATTCGCTTGCAGGCGCTGTACGGTGGCATGGCTGATCTTATGCTTTTCCCGCAGCGTATACGTCGTTACTTTTCGGCTGCGCATTGTCCGCCAAAGCGGCTCATAACAAATCATCGTCACTGCCCTTTTATCGTTTTATCATCCGTCAGCCCGGCGAGATAATCCAAACTGACCTTGTAATACTGCCCCAGCTTAATAAAATAGTCAAGCGGCAGCTCTCGCACCCCGCGCTCATATTTGGAATACAGCGACTGGTCGCAATGCAGATACGCAGCTATTTCCTGTTGTGTCAGGTCGTTATCTTCCCGCAGATCACGGATTCTGAGCCTCATATCAATCACCGGGATCATTATATTTTAGTACAATATGTCCAATTGCATTTTTGGACTAATAGTCCTAAAATATACTGGAGGTGACATTTATGTCAGAGCGCACGGACCAAAACCTATCCATCCTGACAAAACGCCAGCGGCAGGTTTATCTGCTGCGGCAGCAAAAACTGACCTTTGCCCAGATCGGGGAACAGCTCGGCATCAGCGCCGCATCCGCCGGAACCACCTATCATGCGGCGCACCGCCGCCTGCGGGATGCGGCCATCCTCCATGACGCCCCGTCCGAGCATGACACGCGTCCGGTGGACTTCCCACTCACCCGCGGCGAGCTGGAAGCCATCGCGGGCGCACTGTTCCTGCTGCAGCGCGAGATGTGCCGCAAAGCGGGCCTGTCCGCCCCGCCGCACGATCCCCTTCCGCCCAGGATCGACCGCGTGTCCGCCCTTCTGTACCGCGCCCAGCGCACGCTCGAACAGTCCAAACCCACCCCGCCGCCGCAAAAACCGACGGAATAATGACTCGCTGTCTGCATTTTCCTGCAAAAAGCCTTGTTTCTCCTCCGCGTTCGTGATACAATATAACCCTGAAAAATGCTGATATAGAGAGGCGTTAAAGATTATGGAAATGATTCATCAAGCGGGTCAGTACGTTGATACCGTCAAGCGCGTCTGCGGCGCGGTCGGCGGCGACGTCACGTTCCGCGGCACCGTGCACCGCGTACGCGATATGTCCGACTTCGCGTTTGTTATCATGCGCGTCGAGCGCGGCCTGATCCAGTGCACCTTCCAGGGCGACGAGATCGGCGGCATCAAGCGCGCCGAGATCAAGGACGCAATGGTGCTCGAGGTATCCGGCAAGGTGCATGAGGAGCCCCGCGCCGAGCACGGCGTGGAGGTCGTGCTGTCTTCGATCAAGGTGCTCGGCCGCCCGTACGAGCAGCTTCCCGTGCCGCTCGGCAAAAAGTATATGGGCCTGTCGCTGGACGTTGATCTGCCGCTGCGCCCGATCACGCTGCGCCATCCCATCAAGCAGGCGGTATTCCGCGTGCAGGGCGCGATTGCAGACGGCTTTGCGGAATACATGCAGTCGCAGGGCTTTACCCACATCCACACCCCGAAAATCGTTGTCGCGGGCGCCGAGGGCGGCGCGAACCTGTTCAAGCTGGACTACTTCGGCAATCCGGCTTACCTTGCGCAGTCCCCGCAGTTCCACAAGCAGTACCTTGCGGGCGCGTTCGGCCGCGTGTTTGAAATCGGCAGCGTTTACCGCGCCGAGCGCCACAACACCTCGCGCCATTTGAATGAATATATCGGCCTGGACTTCGAGATGGCGTATATCGACTCGATGTACGACGTCATGGAGATGGAGACCGGCATGCTCAAGCACGTCATGAGCTATGTCAAGGAGCACTGCCCGGAGGAAATCGCGCTGCTCAAGGCGGATATCCCGGAGATCACCGAAATCCCGACCATCCGCTTCCACGAGGCAAAGCAGATCATGGAGGAGAAGTACGGCCACAAGTCCAAAAACCGCTATGACCTCAACCCGGACGAAGAAGTGCTGCTCTGCCAGTGGGCGAAGGAAGAGTACAACAGCGAGTTTGTGTTCGTCACCCACTTCCCGTCCGCCAAGCGCCCGTTCTACGCCATGGACGATCCGGAGGACCCCAAGCTCGCGCTGTCGTTCGACCTGCTGTTCCGCGGCCTCGAAATCACGACCGGCGGCCAGCGTATCCACGACTACCAGGAGCAGATGGACAAGCTCGAAGCGCGCAAGATGAACGCCGAGCTGTTCGAGTCCTTCACCATGCTGCACAAGTACGGCATGCCGCCGCACGGCGGCCTGGGCATCGGCCTGGAGCGCCTGACCATGCAGCTGCTGAAGCTGAACAATGTGCGCGACGCATCCATGTTCCCGCGCGATATGAACCGTCTGGAACCGTAACCATAAAAAAGCATCGGAATGAAAATTCCGATGCTTTTCTTTATATCTCTATCCCCCGGCACAGCAGCTCAGGGCAGGGTATCCTGAATTACATCCGGCAGATGCACCGGGCTGACCTGAAAGCGGGTGCATTGTTCGGCCATCCGGCAGACGAGAGCCGGATCACAGGAAATGTCCTGCACAGTGAAGGCGTTGATCCAGCCCTGCGGTGTCTGCTCTTCGGCGCGGATGGCGTAAGCCGTATACCGTCCGGCATCTTCCGTACAATAATCCTGCTTTACAGCATGGAAACGAAATTGGTTCATGGCTGCACACTCCTTCTGATGATCTGGATAGTTCTTCGATAAATCGGGCCGTCACACTCGTTCCCGCTCCAATCAACCGCATGACAGCACGTGAAATATCTGCGTTTTGATGCCATCAGGGCGAAAAAAAACCGCACGCCCTGCAAATCGGGACGCTGCGGCCGGTAAGGGACACTGTGCAGCACTGTTGTTCAGCGCGCCCTTCGCTGCATGAGCCTGCAGCGACCCTATGCATTACCCGTTCGAAGGCGGGCATAACGCAGACTGCACCTTGCAGGCTGCGGCTTCAATCGGTCGTAGGAAACAAGAAATGGAAAAGTGCACGGGTACAGGAACGGGATCAAGGGCCCCGCAAAGGGGCCGCTTAATCCCGTAACCCCGGATGAATATTACTTTACGAGTTTGTCCGGCATCTTCGGCTGGTACAGCCCGTTGCACGAAGCCGTGCCGACAGAAACGATCGCCGCCAGGAACGCGCAGGCCGCAAGCTTGGTGCATACCTGATACATAATCTTTTTCATATTTTTTCCCTCCTTGCAAATGAGTGAACATCTATCGCCGGAATCATGCACAGGGACACGATCCATAGCGTCAAAGAAATCACGATGCTTTCCTGCCGCCCAAATTGTCCAAGCAGGGCCGCGGCGCACACAAGCGCAAAATACAAAAGAATCGCCA
>USSI01000209.1 GCA_900557315.1 uncultured Butyricicoccus sp.
CATATTCTTTCCCAATATTGTACGGTGGTGATGTTACTATGAGCTGTATCGTTTCATCAGGCAGATTAGACGCAAATTCTAACGCATCACAACAATCATATTGATAATTCAAAATTTCCATACTCTCACTTTTCAAAAAAAATGCTTCATTTTCAGCTGTTTATTCCATTACAAAGCCGCCTCTTTTATCCAAAAGAGGCGGCTTTACGTCGCGGTCCCACTCCTGTTTCTCACTCGGAAACGCTGTAACGGGCGCGCCCGCGGGGCGTTTGACCCCGATGCTCGGCGGGCGCACTTCACCGCGCCGCGCGCAAAGCCCTCCCAGCCAAAGGGGCTTCTCTCTTGGGCGCGCCGGAAAACGGTTACTCTTCCCGCGTCATCGCACGGATTGCGATTTGAATTTGCCTTCAGTATATCATATTGCGCGCAAAAGTCAAGCGGAGGCGGGCTTCATTCCGCCATACGGTAGATTTCCATGATTGCCGCCTTGTCCAGCGGCGAATAGCTCTTGACCGGGCCGCCGACCGTGCGGATGGTGTTCTCCGCCAGCTTGTCGTAGTCCGACGGCTTGATGCCCAGCTGGGACATATGCACCGGCATGTTGATCTCCTCAAAGAAGCGCTTGAGGGTGAGGATGCCCTCGCGCGCGGTGCGCTCGGGATGCGTAAAGTCCATCTCCACGCCGAGCACACGGTTTGCCAGCTGGGCAAAGCGCGGGATGTCGCGCTTCATCTCATACAGCGCCCACGCCGGGAACAGCACGGACAGGCCCGCGCCGTGCGCAATTTCGTCGCGGAAGGCGGACAGCTCGTGCTCCAGCTTGTGCACCGGGAACAGGCGCGCGCGGCCGCAGCCGGTATAGTCGTTATGCGACACGCTGCCCGCCCACATCAGCGAGGCGCGCGCCTCGTAGTCGTTCGGGTTGGCCAGCGCGCGGCGGCCCGCATCGCGCGTGGCGATCAGCAGGCCTTCCGCCATGCGGTCGGTGATGTCGCTCTCGCCGCCCTTCGGGGTCAGGTAACGCTCGAGCGTGTGCATCATAATGTCCACAATGCCGCAGCCGGTCTGGAATTTGGATACGGAGAACGTATTCTCCGGGTTGAGGAAGCTGATGCGCGGGCGGTTGGTCTGGCTGGTGATGCCGCGCTTCTCCCGCGTTTCCTCATTGGTCAGCACGCAGGAGTTGCTCGTCTCCGAGCCGGAGGCTGCGAGCGTCAGCACAGTCGCAACCGGCAGGGTCTTGTCCGGCGCGGTGCCGGTGGAGGCAAACTCCCACGGGTCGCGTCCGGTGGCAACGCCCATGCCGATGCCCTTGGCCGAGTCGATGACCGAGCCGCCGCCGACCGCAAGGATGAAGTCAATCCCCTCGCGGCGGCACAGCTCGATGCCCTTGCGCACCATGCCGACCTTGGGGTTGGGCGATACGCCGCCGAGTTCGATAAAGGAAACCCCTGCGTCAAACAGGCTTTTCTCCACCCGGTCAAGCAGGCCGGAGGTCCGGGCGCTGGAACCGCCGAAATGCACCAGAACACGATGCGCGCCGATTTCTTTCAGCTTGGGACCGATCTGTTCTTCTATGTCGCGGCCAAAGACGACCTCGGTCGTGGTGTGGATGGTAAAATTCAGCATGGCGGTATCCTGCCCTTCCTGTAAGAATCATGTAATTCTATTATACCCGTGCCCTTGTCAAAAGTCAAAATATTCGATAAAATAGAAGAACCGGCGCTGTATCGCGCATAATCCCGAAACGAAAGGGAGGCACAGCCCCTTGTTCTATGACTATTCCGCCTGGCAGTGGCTGCTGGTATTCTATCTGTACTGCGTGCTGGGCTGGTGTTTTGAATCCACAGTGGTTTCCGTGCAGCAGCGGCATTTTGTCAACCGCGGCTTTTTGCGCGGGCCGATGCTGCCGATTTACGGCTTCGGGGCAACCATCCTCCTGCATGTCTCCCTGCCGCTGTACGATAAGCCGGCGGCACTGTTTTTGGCGAGCATGGCCGCGGCAACCGTGTTCGAATATGTGGTCGGCGTGATAATGGAAAAGCTGTTCAAGGTGAAATACTGGGACTATTCCGAACACCGCTTCCAATTCCAGGGGCGCATCTGCCTGCAGTCCTCGCTGTGCTGGGGCTTCCTCGGGCTGATCCTCGCGCGGGTGATCCATCCGCCGGTTGAAATGGTCGTGGCCGGCTTGCCGTTTGCCGCGCTGGCCATTGTGGATATCCTGCTGACCATCCTCTTTGCGGGCGACGTGGTGGTTTCCGTGCGCACCGCACTCGATCTGGCAAAGCTGCTCGAAGAGCTGGACGAACTGCGCGCACAGGGCGCGGAGCTGCGGCAGCAGCTTTCTGAAACCGCACTGGTGCGGCTGACCAACCTGTCCTACCGTATGGACGAGGCGCGCGGCGAGTTCGCAGAGCGGATGGACGATGCCCGCGGCCGATTGGACGATATGCGTGAGCAGGCGGGCGATGCGTATGACCAGCTTGCCGAGACCGCAAAGGTCCGGCTGACCAACCTGTCTTACCGGATGGACGAAGCGCGCGGCGAGTGGTCGGAGAAGATGGACGGCGCAAAAGAACAGTTCTCCGGCGCGAAGGATCAGATCCTCGCCCGGCTGGACGACATCCAGCGCCGCTTTTCCGCGCGCGCGGACGGCCTGAAACGCACGCGCAAAAGCATGCTGCGCGGCAACCCGACGGCGCGTTCCGCACGGTACGACGATGTGCTCCAACGGCTCAAGAAGGAGCTGGATACGCATAAGCGCGGTTGAAACTGCACAAAATGCACGAAATGATGCAAAAAGATTGCGATATATGCGTGCGTTTCGTCAGTTTTTCGCTTGCTAAAATGCTCGTTTCAGGTGTATATTAGTAGTACCCCGGAAACAGCGGTAAAAAATGCTGCGGGATGATGAAAAATTTACCTTTTGGGAAAAGAAAGGCAGATATAGAATGAACCGATTTGTTTATGCGGACAACGCGGCAACCACGCCCCTGTCCGAGACCGCGTTCGAGGCGATGAAGCCGTGGCTGACCGAGTTTTACGGCAACCCGTCCTCGCTGTACCGCATCGGGCGCGAGGCCAAGATGGCGCTCAACGAGGCGCGCACCACGGTCGGCAAGTGCCTGAATGCAGCCATGCCGGTCAACGAGGCCAACGACTACGCCCCGGGCGAGATCATCTTCACCGGCGGCGGCTCGCAGGCAGATAACCTCGCCATCCGCGGCTTCATGCACGGCCCCACGGCGAAAGGCCGCAAGCACCTCATCACCTCCAAAATCGAGCATCACGCGGTGCTGAATTCGGTGAAGGCGCTTGAGCACGACGGGTACGAGGCGACATATCTCGTGCCGGACGGAGAGGGCTTTGTCACACCGGAGCGGGTCGCGGCGGCGGTGCGCGATGACACGGCTCTTGTCGCGGTCATGCTCGCGAACAACGAGATAGGCACAATTGAGCCGGTATGCGAGATAGCGTCCGCGGTGAAGGCGAAGAACCGATCAACACTTGTCTTTACCGACGCTGTGCAGGCTGTCGGCGCGATACCGGTCGA
>USSI01000210.1 GCA_900557315.1 uncultured Butyricicoccus sp.
CGATGCCCGCCTCCAGGCAACTGCGCAGTGCGTCCAGATCCTCCGTTGACACGTTCCGCTCGAGGAACAGAAGTTCCACCGCGTGCGACAGCAGCACCATTTCGTTTGCCGTATCCAGGAATTTGGGGAAGTTGTGGGAATTCATCGCATTCTGGAACTTTTTAATATCCTTGCGGATGAAATCCACCACCTGCTGCGCGCCGTCGAAATCGCCGTGCGAAATCGGGTAGGGCGCTACGCGCTGAAGGTAATATTTATCCCGCTTTGTCACGTTGAATACATAGGTGACACACAGGTCATCGGAAAGCTCAAATTTCGCGATATAGAGAATCCCGTTGCGGATCTCCTTGATCGAGGAGGCGCCAAGCTGACGCAGCGCCACATTGATGATATCGCCGGAAAAACTGCTTGTTATCATATGATTTCCTTCTTTCTCACCCTGTCATGTATCAATGGAAGCGGATCAACAGATAAACCGTAGAAATCGCAACCGACATAATCATCATTGGGAAGCCCACGCGCAGGTAACGCGCGAAGGTGATCGGATGTCCATGCTTGGCCGAGATACCCGAGAGCACCACGTTTGCCGAAGCGCCGATCAGCGTGCCGTTGCCGCCCAGGCATGCGCCCAGCGACAGCGCCCACCACAATGCGGTGACGTCCATGCCGTCCGCCTGCATGGCAAGAATCAGCGGGATCATCGTGGCAACAAACGGGATATTGTCCAGCACGGACGAGAACAGCGCCGAACCCCACAGGATCAGCAGCATAAGCAGCATTGCATTGCCGCCGGTCACCTCAACCAGCGCATTGCCCAGCATGGTGATGATCCCGGTCTGCTGCATACCGCCGACCACGACGAACAGGCCGGTGAAGAACAGGATGGTGGACCATTCCACACCAAGCACGATTTCCTCGGTATCCTGCTTACCAATCAGCAACATTATTGTAGCACTTCCCAGGGCGATAATGCAAGAGTCCACACCGAGCGAGCTGTGGAAGACAAAGCCGATGACAACCACAGCAATCATGATTACGCTCTTGACCAGCAGCGCGTGATCCTTGATCGACTTGTTCTCATCCAGCTGCATGACAGCCGCCATCTTCTCCGGCGCAACCACCAGTTTCTTGCCGAACATAAAATAGAAGCAGAAGCACAGCGCCGCCATAATAAAGATAACCGCAATGCCCGTGTTCGCCACAAAGTCCATAAAGCTCAGGCCTGCCTGCGAACCAATCATGATGTTCGGGGGGTCGCCGATCAGGGTCGCGGTACCGCCGATATTGGAGGCGAGGATCTGCGCCAGCAGGAACGGCACAGGGTCAATTCCGAGGATGCCGGTAATGGCAATCGCCATCGGGCCGACCAGCAGCACTGTCGTCACGTTATCCAGGAACGCGGAGAGCACCGCGGTCAGGAGGGTGAACAGCAGCATGATCTTCCACGGGTTGCCCTTTGCGATCTTCGCCGCTTTGATCGCAACATACTCGAACAGGCCCGAGTTGCGCACCACAGCGACAAACAGCATCATGCCGATCAGCACGCCAATGGTGCTGAAGTCTATGTAGCTTACCGCGTCGTCCACTGTGAGCACCCGCAGCACGACCAGCAGCACGCCGCCGGCAACCGCCGCAACCGTGCGGTGGATTTTCTCCGAGATGATCGCTGCGATTACTGCCAAAAACACAACGACAGAAATGATCTGCATCGTCTCCATATTGTTATCCCCTTTTCCGCGCGCCGGATTTTTCCAATACGGGGCGCGCGCCGCAAATTTTTTTTACGACATATTATAACGCCCGCATTCGGATTTTTTCAATGTTCAATTCCCCCTGATTTACAGGGCATTCCGCTAAAACTTTTGTCGTTTAGTACAAAAAAAGGGTATAATCTTTACGCATCTTTAACAACCTTGCTGCTACAGGGGCAAAAAAGAAAACCCGCTCCACAGGGAGCGGGTTTTGGGTTTCGCGTTTATGTAGCTAACGAATTAGCCCTGCGAAATCGCGCCTACCGGGCAGGAGCCTGCGCAGGAACCGCAATCAATGCAAGCATCCGCGTTGATCTCGTACTTGCCGTCGCCCTCAGCGATCGCGCCTACCGGGCACTCGCCCGCGCAGGAACCGCAGCTGATGCATGCGCCACTGATAACATATGCCATTGGTATTGCACCTCCAAATGTATTTTACACACTTATTGTAACACAAGATAAGAAAAAAGCAACAAAAAGCGTAAGTTAGCGCCCGGTAACTTTTGCCCGTGCAAACAAATTCATGCATTTATTAAAAAACAGAGAAAAACTTTAATTTTGTGAGAAATCAAGAGAAAATACCAGATTTATTTACTCTCTTTTTTAATAATAGTCAGATTTGGTCAGATAATTCTCTTGCAAACAGACAGCAGATTCTATATAATAAAGACAAAGGTCAGGGAAAGTCAGATAAGCCTCCCGGCCGAAGGAGTGAATCACCATGAAAATGTCAGATATCATTGCCGATTTCATCGGCGAGATGCTGTCGGACAACGGCGGCGTAGCAGAACTGCAGCGCAAGAGCCTGGCCGACCGGTTTTCGTGCGTGCCCAGCCAAATCAACTACGTGATTGAAACCCGTTTTACCCCGGAGCATGGCTACCTGGTCGAGAGCCAGCGCGGCGGCGGCGGATACATCCGCATTGTCCGGCTGATGGACGACAAACAGCGCACGCTGCTTGAGGCCGCGCGCGGCATCGGCGGCCGGCTGACGCAGAACGATGCAGCGCGGCTGACGCGCGCACTGGTCTCGGCTGAGCTGCTGAGCCAGCGCGAGGGGCAGCTGCTGCTGTCCGCCTGCTCGGACGGCGCGCTCGCTGAGGTCGATAAACCGGCCCGCGACCGCCTGCGCGCTGCAATCTTCCGATGCGCGGTCATGGGCATCGCGACCACGTGACGCCCCCTCTCCCCCGTGGGCCTGAACCAGTTAAAACACATCTTATATATGATCTTTACGAAAGGAGATCTCAGTTATGAAATGCGAGAAATGCGGCAAGAATGAAGCGACGATGTATTATAAGGAGACCATCAACGGCGTAACGCGCGAAATGCACCTGTGCCCAGAGTGCGCGCAGAAAGAGAACCTTGGCGGGGCGTTTGACAGCGCCTTCCAGTCCATGAACCACTTCTGGAGCGACCCGTTCCACTCCTTCCTCGGCGGCGGTTTCGGCAGCCTGTGGAATGATATGCTGGGTTCGCCGGCAGCCACCATGCTGGGCACCGAACGCAAGTGCCCGACCTGCGGCATGACCGAGAGCGAACTGCGGCGCACGGGCCGTGTGGGCTGTCCGGACTGCTACAACACCTTCTCGGACATCCTGAACCCCTATGTCCAGAAAATCCACGGCGCAACACGGCATATCGGCACGGCGCCCGCAGCGCCCGAACAGCCGAAGGCCGACCCGGTTGAAACCCTCCGGGCGCAGCTGAAAACCGCGATTGAAAACGAAGAATACGAGCAGGCCGCGCGCCTGCGTGATGAAATCCGCAGAATCGAGGGAGAACAGAAATGAGCATGTTTGA
>USSI01000211.1 GCA_900557315.1 uncultured Butyricicoccus sp.
CGACTGCCACGGCAGCGGCCAGATCCGTATCCAGCGGGGCGGCGGGGCCTTCACCTTCGCCACCACCACCACCTGCCCCAAGTGCGGCGGCAAGGGCAAGATCATCCATCAGCCCTGCAAGAGCTGCGGCGGCGCGGGCAGCGTCCGCCGCCAGCGCAAGCTCACCGTCTCCATCCCCGCCGGCATCGACAACGGCCAGGCAGTCTCCCTCCGGGGGCAGGGCGGCGCGGGCAAAAACGGCGGCCCGGCGGGCGACCTGTTTGTGACGGTGTCCATCCGTCCGCATCCCATCTTCACCCGCGAGGGGCAGGATGTGTATGTTGAAATCCCGGTTTCGTTCGCGCAGGCGGCGTTGGGCGACACGCTGCGCGTGCCGACGATTGACGGCCGCGTGGAGTACAAGGTGCCCGAGGGCACGCAGCCCGGCACGGTGTTCCGCATGAAGGGCAAGGGCATCCAGAACGTCAACGGCCGCGGCCGCGGCGACCAGTATGTGCGCGTCAATATCGAGGTGCCGAAAAACCTCTCTGAAAAGCAGAAAAAGCTGCTGCGTGAGTTTGAAGAAAGCGCGACCGATGAAAACCAGAGCAGGCGTAAGGGGTTCTGGGATAAGGTCAAGGACGTTTTCAGCGATAAATAAGCGCAGCCCCCAGCAAAAAAGGCAGACATGGAATGTCTGCCTTTTTCTTTTATTGTCAGGCTCTGTGATTTATAACTGCGGCAGCAGGTTGGCCAGCTCGAGCGCGGTAAGTGCAGCGTCCGCACCCTTGTTGCCGGCCTTAGTGCCGGCGCGCTCGATTGCCTGCTCGATGTTCTCAGTCGTCACCACACCGAAGGTGACCGGCACGCCGGTCTGCAGGTTCACCTGCGCAATGCCCTTGGCAGCCTCGTTGCAGACAAGCTCGTAGTGGCTGGTCGAGCCGCGGATGACCGCGCCGAGACACACGATGGCGCTGTATTTGCCCGACTGCGCAAGTTTCTGTGCCGCCAGCGGCAGCTCGAACGCGCCCGGCACCCAGACGAGGGTGATGTCGTCCGTGTCCACGCCGTGGCGGACAAAGGTGTCCTCCGCGCCGGAGATCAGCTTGGAGACGATAAATTCGTTGAAACGCGAGGCGACGATGGCGAATTTGCCCTTGCCTGCTACCAGTTTTCCTTCGAGTACCTTCATGATGATCTGCTCCTTTACCTGTATTGTGTCATGTGGTCCATCTTGACCTGCTTGGTCTTGAGATAGAATGCGTCATAGGGGTTTGCCGCGATCTGGATGGGCACGCGCTCGACGATCTCGATGCCGTAGCCGTTCAGACCGACGACCTTGGTCGGGTTGTTGGTCATCAGGCGCAGCTTATGCACACCGAGGTCGCTCAAAATCTGTGCGCCGATGCCGTAATCGCGCAGATCGGGCGGAAAGCCGAGCGCCACATTTGCTTCGACCGTGTCCATCCCCTGATCCTGCAATTCGTATGCACGGAGTTTGTTGATTAAGCCGATGCCGCGGCCCTCCTGCCGCATATAGACCAGCACGCCGCGCCCCTCGCGCGCGATCATCTTCATCGCCGCGTCGTACTGCTCGCCGCAGTCACAGCGCGCCGAGCCGAGCGCATCGCCGGTCAGGCACTCCGAGTGCACGCGCCCCAGCACAGGCTCGCCGTCGCTTACATCGCCCATGGTCATGGCGACATGGTGCTCACCGTTGAGTTTGTTGACATAGCCGTAGATCATAAATTGCCCGTACCGCGTGGGGAATTTGGCGCAAGCCACGCGCTCGACCAGCGTCTCGGTCTGACGGCGGTAGGCGATGATATCCGCGAGCGAGAGCATGGTCAGGTTATGCTGCGCGGCGAACTGCTTCAGTTCGGTCGTGCGCATCATGGTGCCGTCCTCGCGCATGATCTCGCAGCACAGGCCGCATTCCGCGAGCCCTGCCAGACGGCACAGATCAACTGTCGCTTCCGTGTGGCCGGTGCGCTTGAGCACGCCGCCCTCGACTGCGCGCAGCGGGAACATATGCCCCGGGCGGCGGAAGTCGGACGGCTTTACGCCCTCCGCCACGCACATGCGGGCGGTCAGGCCGCGCTCCTCAGCGGAAATGCCGGTGGTCGTGTCCTTGTAGTCGATGGAGACCGTGAAGGCGGTCTCGTGGTTGTCCGTGTTGGCCTCCACCATGGGCGGCAGGCCGAGGGCGTCCGCCAGCGCGCCCGACATGGGCGTGCAGATCAGGCCCTTGGCATGGGTCGCCATGAAGTTGACGTTTTCCGTGGTGGCAAATTCCGCCGCGCAGATCAGGTCGCCTTCGTTCTCGCGGTCAGGGTCGTCGATGACGAGCACCATCCTGCCCGCCCGCAGGTCGTCCAGTGCCTGCTCAACCAGATTGTTCATGTATTTCCACTCCTTAAAAACCGTTCTGTGCTAAAAAATCCCTGGTAATGCCGCCCGGCTTGTCCTGATGGGGCTGGAGCAGCTTTTCAACATATTTCCCGATTACGTCGCATTCGAGGTTGACCGTGTCGCCCGGCTTTTTGCCGAGCAGGATGGTCTGCGCGCCCGTGTGCGGGATGATGGAGACCGAAAACCCGTCCGCATCCACTGCGGCGACCGTCAGGCTGACGCCGTCGATCGCGATCGAGCCTTTCTCGACGATGTACCGCAGCAGGGCAGGGGCGGCGTGCACGGTCACCCAGACCGCGTTGTCCTCGCGCCGGAGGGCGGCCACCGTGCCTGTGCCGTCGATGTGGCCGGACACGATATGTCCGCCGAAGCGGCCGTCCGCGGGCATGGCGCGCTCGAGGTTGACCGGCGAGCCGCTTTGCAGCGCGCCCAGCCCGGAGCGGCGCAGGGTCTCGGCCATCACATCCGCGCAAAAGCTGTCCGCTGTCATGTTGGTGACGGTCAGGCACACGCCGCTCACCGCGATGCTGTCGCCGATTTTCGTGCCCTCGAGCACGGTTTTCGCGCCGATGGTCAGCCGCGCGCCCTTTGCGCCGCGCTCGATGCGGCGCACCGTGCCTATTTCTTCGATGATGCCGGTGAACATGGCAAATCTCCTTCCAGCAGGAAATCCTCACCCAGCGGGGTGACGGTCAGGTTTTGCAGCGCGAGTGCGTCTGCCATTTTGGAAAAGCCCTCGCCGCCGACCGGCGTTTTCGCGTCCGCACCGCCGATCAGCTTGGGCGCGATGTACGCCTGCACCTTGCGCACAATGCCGGCTTCCAGCGCGGAAAACGCGAGTGCGGAGCCGCCTTCGAGCAAAATGCTGTCGATCTGGCGCGCACCAAGCTGTTCCATCAGATCGGAGAGGCTGACGCGTCCCTGCGCATCTGCTTTGCACAGCAGGATGTCCGCACCCGCGGCCGCAAGCGCCGCTGTGCGTTCATTTTGTTCCGTGACCGCGAGGATGGTCGGCACTTCGCGCGCCGTGCGGACGATCCGGCTGTCCAGCGGGGTGCGCGCGTGACTGTCACAGACAATGCGCACCGGCCTGCGGCCGCCTTCCATGCGGCAGG
>USSI01000212.1 GCA_900557315.1 uncultured Butyricicoccus sp.
AGTTCGATGGGCAAGGAGGAGATCACCGAACTGGTGCTCTCGGTCGGGCTGGACGCGCGGGTGCGCGGGGAACGGCTCAGCCTTGAAGAGTTCGCACGTCTGGCGGATGCGGCGGCTGAACGGCTTGCGGGGGCATAAAATGGCAAGCAGCGCGGAGTTCGTCCGCTTTGTATGCGGGCAGCTGGCGGATGCCGGTACCATCACCTGCAAGCGGATGTTCGGCGAATACGGGCTGTGGTGCGATGGGAAATTCTTCGCCACCATCGAGGACAACATGCTGTGCCTCAAGATTACAGAGGCGGGGCGCAAAATGCTGCCGGACGCGGAGATCGTCCAGCCGCATGAGGGGGCGTTCTTTCTGTATGTGGCGGAACTGGACGACCGCGCCTTTCTTGCTGATCTGGTCCGGCAGACCTGTGCGGCATTGCCTGCGCCCAGGCCGCGGCGCAGCAGACGCTCCTGACAGATGACGCTGTACGGCAGCACCTGTATAACAGAAAAAGCCTGCATCGCAGGCTTTTTGTTTTGCGCCGCGCGGCAGGGACGCTCGTCAAATGCCCATCATCAGCAGCACGCCGATCAGGATGAGCTGTTCCCAGTCGATGCCGTCGCCGTCATCATCGCCGGACAGCAGGAACCAGACGATGACCAGCACAATGATCGTGTCCATATCCAGCCGGAGGTTTTGCAGCCGGCCGGACAGCCCGCGCGAAAGCCCGGGGAACACGGAAGCGCTATGCGCCCCGTCCGGGCGGGGCGCGGTGTGCGGCGGTTCACTATGTAACGGCGGCGCGTCTGCGCCCGCCGCGGTGAGATAGCGGTTATACAAAAGCGGTTTTGCCTCCTTTCCCGGGTCAAAGCGCCTGCGGCGTGTTGCTGTCAGGCGGCGTGCCGTCGTCCGTGCGGCCCAGCTGACCCAGCTGTCCCATGGCGGCGCGCGCCATACGCGCCATACTGACCAGCCGCAGGGCATGGTCAAACTGTCCCGCGACCTCGTCGGTGACAAACGGCTTGAGCGCGCCCAGCAGGGCGCGTTTTTCCTGCCGCACTGCGCTCTGCCCGCTCTGCACGATCGCCCCAATGACCGGCAGGGCGTGCTGCATCATGTCGGCCGTGGGGTCGTAGTCGTCAGTGGGCGCCGGAGACGGCTCTGCGCCGCCCAGTATGCCGGAGACGGTTTTCATCGCATTCTGCAGCGCCTCCGGGTCGCTCAACAGCGAAGAAAGCATATCGTTGTCCATGGACTGCCCTCCTCTATTTGCGGAAGATTTGGCGGAGCTGCTGTGCCAGGCGCGTGCCTTCCGGGGTCTGCATGAGCTGCTGCGCCAGGCGCGCTGCCTCGCCCATATTGCCGCGCTGGGCGGCCTGTGCGGCGCGTTCCAGTGTGGCGGCGTGCTGGGCGGAGATCACCTGCGCGGCTTTCCTGCCGTCCGGCGTGTTCAGCGCAGCGCGCAGCTGCTCCACCGTCTCCTGTCCGCCGGCCTGCGCCGCAAAGCGGCGGAGGATTTCATTCTGATCGGGCATTGCTTCCCATCCCTTTCCATGCTTCGTTTATTGCCAGTATATGCCGCGAACGGAAAAAATGTGTTTTGCGGGTTTACAAGCGTGCGTCTACGGTGTAAAATACTGCTATCGCGGCGAAAGGAGCGGGTAGCTTGAAAATACTGGTGTTTTCCGATTCGCATGGCTATAATATGGGCATGGCGTATGCGGTGGAACGGGAAGCGCCCGACGCGGTCCTGCACCTGGGCGACCACGCGGATGATGCACGTGAGCTGGAGCGCGCGTTCCCGGGGCTTACCGTGTTGAGCGTGCGTGGCAACAACGACTTTGATCCGGATGTGCCGCTGTTCTGCGTGACCACGCTGGGCGGTGTGCGGATGTATCTGACGCATGGCCACCGGGAACGGGTGTATGCCTCGGCAGATATGGTGGCGTATCGTGCCCGTGAGGAGGGCTGTGCGCTCGCATTTTTCGGACACACGCACCGGGTGCAGGTCGAGCGGAATGCTGGCGTACTGGTCTGCAATCCGGGCAGCATCAGCCTGCCGCGCGGCGGCCCGGCGAGCTATGCGCGGCTGACGGTCGAAAACGGGCAGGCCGTGCGGCTTGAGATCCTGGATGAGGACGGCGGATTACTCCGGCAAGAGAAAATAGGATAATAAGGGGAAAAGAATATGCTTTTGGCCATAGATGTAGGCAATACCAACATGGTATTTGGATTATATGAGGGAGAGAAACTGCGCGGTTCGTTCCGCATCTCGACAAATGCCGAGCGCACCTCGGACGAGCTGGGGATGCAGATTTCGCAGTATTACCACTTCCACGGCATCGACCGCGCCCAAACCCACGCGGCGATTATCGCGTCGGTTGTTCCGCCGGTGATGTATACGCTGATTAACGCGATCCGCAAATATCTGTGTGTACAGCCGCTGGTAGCGGGACGGGATGTGGATATCGGCATTGAAAACAAATATGCCAACCCGCGTGAGGTCGGTACGGACCGTCTGGTCAATGCAGTCAGCGCGGTGCGCAAGTACGGCAAGCCGCTCATCATTGTGGATATCGGCACTGCAACCACCTTTGACGCGATTGACAGAAACGGCGCGTATCAGGGCGGCGCGATATTTCCCGGCCTCAAGGTGGCGATGGAAGCGCTGTTCCTCAAAGCGTCCAAACTGCCGCGCGTGGACATTGAGCGGCCCGAACATGCGATCGGGAAGACGACCGTGCAGTCCATGCAGTCGGGTGCGGTGCGCGGGTATGTCGGCGCGCTGACCGGTGTCATCACGGATATTCAGAAAGAGCTTGGCGGCGACGCGCGCGTGGTCGCGACAGGCGGCATGGGGCGTATGATGGCATCCTACTGTGACCTGATTGACGAGGTCGATCCCAACCTGACGCTGGAGGGCCTGCGCCTGATTTACGAGAATAACAAACAGGCGTTTGCCGGCTGCCATATAAATGGGGAACAGGCGCTCGAAGGGGAAGACTGATGTGAGGGAAAATAAGTACGACGACCCCGTATTTTTTGAAAAATATGCGCAGATGAACCGTTCGCGGCTTGGTCTGCAGGGCGTTGGGGAGTGGAAGACGCTGGAACCCATGCTGCCGGATTTTGCAGGGCGCGATGTGCTCGACCTCGGCTGCGGCTATGGATGGCACTGCGCCTATGCGGCGGAGCACGGCGCAAGGTCTGTGCTTGGCCTGGATATTTCCGGGAAAATGCTCGAGGTTGCGCGCGGTCATCACGCGGCATCCGTGATCGAATACCGCCGGATGGCGATGGAGGACGCGGATTTTGCAGATGGCTCATTTGATGTCGTACTCAGCTCGCTGGCATTCCATTATGTGGCGGATTTCGGGGCGCTGGTACGGAAAATTGTGCGCTGGCTGCGTCCGGGCGGGGATTTCGTGTTCTCGTGCGAGCATCCGGTGTTCACTGCCGAAGGCCCGCAGGACTGGTACCGCGACGAGCAGGGCAACATCCTGCACTTTCCGGTGG
>USSI01000213.1 GCA_900557315.1 uncultured Butyricicoccus sp.
TTTGCTTCGCGGGACTTTTTGGTCTCGCCGAAGGAAACCTCGTCGCAGTTGACCTCAATGGCCGTGCGGTTGTTGCCGTTCTGGTCCGTCCAACGACGGGACTGGATACGGCCGACGACGATCGCCATAACGCCCTTTGCAAACCACTGTGCAACGAATTCCGCCTGACGGCCCCATGCGACGCAGTCGATGAAGTCGGTCTGGCGTTCGCCGTTCTGATCCTTGCGGCCGCGGTCAATCGCAAGGGAGAACGAGCACACAGCCATATTGCTCTGGGTGTGGCGCAGTTCGGGATCACGGGTCAAACGACCCATCAGAATTGCCTTGTTGAGCATGCTCAGTTCACCGCCTTAGTCATCCAGGCAGACGATGATCGAACGCATGATGCCGTCCGTGATCTTGTAGATACGGTCCAGCTCAGCCGGGAACTCCGGCTTGGACTCAAAACGGACCAGCGTGTAAACGCCCTCCGTCTGATCCTCGATCGGGTACGCCAGACGGCGCTTGCCCCAATCCTCAACCTCTACGTTCGTGCCGTTCGCCTCGATGAGGGACTTGAACTTGTCCTGAACAGCGGTAGCCGCTGCCTCTTCCAGCGTGGGGTTGACAATGAAGATCGTCTCATACTTGCCAGAAATCTTTGCCATTTTCTTAGCACCTCCTTTTGGACTTTTGGCCCACATCCTCCGATGTGAGCAAGGATACCTTTTTATTATATCCAACAAGCAGAAAAAGTCAAGGAAAAATTCAAAAAAAGATTGACGGAATCCCAAAACCGTGGTATACTATCAAGGCTGACAATTCAGTGATGCTTGCGTGGCTCAGTTGGTACACTCGCCCGCAGGCGAGCGTTTCGGAGGCCAACCGCCCGCAGGGGCGGCTCTTAGGCCGAAGATGAGCAGCGCCGCGCCCGCAAAACACAGATTTGCAGCAGTTTGGAAATCAATTTTATATCTGCTTGCGTGGCTCAGTTGGTAGAGCAGCGCATTCGTAATGCGCAGGTCGCCGGTTCGAGTCCGGCCGCAAGCTCCAGAAAACCCGTCTTTTCTTTCGAAAAGACGGGTTTTTTTCATTCTCCGCTCAATAAACCGACTGATAAATCTCGACCATTTCCTCCACGGTAAGCGGCACATAATTATTGTTGAGCAGGCGGGTCTGGCCGGCCATGACCCCTTCCGCAAACGCAAGCAGTTCGGACTGCTGGACGCCGAATTCGCGCAGCGGCTTGCGCGGCTGCACCTGGTCAAACAGCGCAAACGCGGCTTCGAGCGCCTGTTCCGCCGGCACGCCAAGGATTTCACCCCAAAGCGCTTCCAGCTCGTTGAGTTTGCCCACCGGCTGCTTCTGCTTATACTTGCGGAAGGTTGCGGCAAATACCAGCTGGTTTGCCTCGCCGTGCGGGATGTGATAGCCGCCGCCGAGGGGATAGCTGAGCGCGTGCACCGCCGCGCACCCGGCCGAGCAGAACGCCAGCCCGGCGAAATTCGAGGCGTTGATAAAGTCCGAAGCCAGATCGGTCCACTTTTCCAGGCCGTTCCGGACGATGTACTGGTACCCGTTCAGGATCAGGCGCATCGCCTCTTTGGAAAACAGTTCGGAAATGGGCGAGGCGTTGGGGGAGAGGTAGGACTCGGCGGCATGGATGAGCGCGTCGATGGACGAAGTGGCAAAAAACCGGTACGGCAGGCCGGCAATCAGCTCGGGAATCAGGACCGACTTTGCCGGGAACATCAGCATGTTGTTCAGGCCGCGCTTGGTGTGCAGGCTGGTCAGTTCGACCGCGCAGGCGTTGGTGACCTCCGAGCCGGTGCCGCAGGTGGTGGGCACGGCATAGACGTCGTAAATACGCGTCGGGGCTTCCGTGCCGAGGAAAAGGTCCTCGGTTTTGCCGGAGGGGACGTGCAGGGAAAGCATTTTCGCAATGTCGATCACCGAACCGCCGCCGACCGCGATCAGGCGCTTGACGCCGGCCGGAATATCCTTTTTGATCGCATCGACCATATCCGTGGTCGGCTCACCCTGGCCGTAGGCCTCGATGAACAGCGCGCCGCACTGCGGCTGCAGCGGCTTGACGAACTCGTTATACAGGAATTCATTGGTCAGGATAAAATCGGCCTCCCCGATGTTTTCCGCCTGGATAAAAGCGCGGAAGGAATCCTGATACACCACGTCCGCATACATTTTGAATTCTTTCATCATATCCCTCCATAGACAGAAATGGATTGAGTAAACCGCTGAAATTCTTTCAGGAACGGCTTTATCAAACGTTATTTTCGGGCTGCGCGGTGAACGGCGCGCCGGTCCCTCTTCAAGCGAAACTATAAAACACCGGGGTCCCAATGTCAAGCTGCATTGGGGAAATAATGGTTTCCGAAAGCTTAACCGATAGGGAAGGGCACATAGCACATATATTTGCAAAACCCGCTGCCAAAGGCAGCGGGTTTTGCAGTTCGGGACCGTATCCCGGCCCCTGCGGCGGAAAGGAGATGCAATCACTGTGCGGATTTTCCCACGGCCTTTTTCTTGTCCCCCGGCAGCGGGCCGAAGCGGTTGCGGCAGAACAGATAGCCGAGGATCGAGCACTCGATAGCAACGAACCAGTGGTTCATCCACTGGAAGGGAATCCAACCAAAGAGGATTGGGTTCGGCATATAGCAGGTGAAGATATCCTGGCAGATGACGATCAGCGTCAGGACGAGCAGCACCTTGAAGGTGGTGTTGTTGCGCTCCCGGAAGAACTCGGACAGGAAGCCGGGGATTTCTTCCGCAGCCTTTTCGTCCGGCTTGGTGCACAGGCTGACAATGATGAACAGCGGCACATTGAACAGCGCGCCCCAAAGCACGGGGTTCATCGAGGGGATGGGGTTATACACGAACAGGCTGACCAGAACGGCAATCAGGCCCGCTACGGTACCGACAATGGCGCCTTCCTTGGTAGCGCGTTTCCAGAACATCGCGCCGAAGATTGCGGGCGCCATCTGGAAGAAGCCCGGGGAGGAGAAGCTGTAGGCGTAATCAACCAGAAGGGAAGGACGGAACGCGACAACCAGGACAACCGCGATCATCAGGACGATCAGCCAGGTGTACAGGCGCTTTTTATTGGTCTGCTCCGCAGTATCCTCAAAGATATCCTGCTGGATGACCGAGGAGACCACAACGACCTGCGAGTCCGCCGTGGACAGGCCGAAGGCAAATACGCCGACAACCAGAAGCACGCTGAGGATAGCCGGCGCATACTGCAGCGCCATCATCGGGACGATGCCGTCAGTAACCGCGCCTTCCAGATCGGGGTAAGCCGCGCGGCCCAGCCAGACGCCCTGGAACAGGAACATGCTGAACAGCATGCAGACCAGCAGCGGCTGCGCAACCGCCTGCAGCTTGAACACTTCCGGGCCGCGGCCCATATAGGCGCGGACCATGATATGCGGCCAGACGATCAGGCCGGCGCCCGCGGACAGGGAAAGGCCGAGGTTGGAGAACCAGCTGCCATACGTA
>USSI01000214.1 GCA_900557315.1 uncultured Butyricicoccus sp.
TTTCGCAGGATACCTACGAGCGGCTGCTGGCCCGGCTGCAGGGCAGGGGCGTGCGCGCCGTGGTAGATGCCACCCGCGACCTTCTGGTAAACGTGCTGCCCTACCACCCCTTCCTCATCAAGCCCAACAACCATGAGCTGTCCCGCCTGACCGGGCGCACGCTCGAAACCGCGGACGGCCTGCTCGCCGCAGCGCGCGAGATGATCGCGGGCGGCGTGGAACGCGTGGTCGTCTCCATGGGCGGGGACGGCGCGCTGTTCGTCAGCAAAGACGCGGCTTACCGCGCCGAAGGGCTTAAAGTGCCGGTCGGCAGCACGGTCGGCGCGGGCGACAGCATGGTCGCCGCACTTGCCTTCGCCGCCGAGCAGGGCATGAGCGAGGAAGATACCGTCCGCCTTGCGGTCGCCACAAGCGCGGCCAACGTGATGTGCAGCGGCTCGCAGGCCGCAGAGCGCAGCGCAGTGGACGAACTGCTCCCGCGCGTTGTTTTCCATAAACTTTGATAAAAACCGATCAGTTACCGATCATACACCTGATTGCATATAAAAAGGAGAGTCTTGCATTATGAAAGCAAAAGCAGTCCGTCTGCACGCCGCAAACGACCTTCGCCTGGAGGAATTTGAACTGCCCGAGATCAAGGACGACGAAATCCTGGTCAAAGTCGTGTCGGACAGCATCTGTATGTCCACCTATAAATGCGCCATCCTCGGCACAAAGCACAAGCGCGTCCACGAGGACGTCGCCGATCACCCGGCGATCATGGGCCACGAGTTCGCAGGCGACATCGTCAAGGTCGGCGCGAAGCACGCGGACAAATTCAAGCCCGGCATGAAATTCACCCTGCAGCCCGCGCTCAACTACAAGGGCACCATGTGGTCGCCCGGCTACTCCTATGAGTTCTTCGGCGGCGATACGACCTACTGCGTCATCCCGGCCGAGGTCATGGAGCTGGGCTGCCTGCTCGAATACAAGGGCAAAGCATACTACGAAGCATCCCTTGCCGAGCCGATGAGCTGCAGCATCGGCGCATTCAACGCCTGCTTCCACACCCGCATGGGCGTATATGAGCACGAGATGGGCATCCGCAAGGGCGGCAAGCTGGCCATCCTCGCGGGCGCAGGCCCGATGGGTCTCGGCGCGCTGACCTACGCGCTGCACCGCGATGTGCGCCCGTCCATGGTTGTTGTGACCGACATCAACGAAGACCGTCTCGCCCGCGCCGAACAGCTGTTCCCGGTCGAGGAGGCGGCAAAGGACGGCATTGCGCTGCACTTTGTCAACACCGCGAATATGGCCGACCCGGCTGCCGAACTGCGCGCGATCACCGGCGGTACCGGCTTTGATGATGTGTTCTGCTACGCGCCGGTGGCGCAGGTCGCAGAGCTGTCGAGCGACGTGCTCGGCCGCGACGGCTGCCTGAACTTTTTCGCCGGCCCGACCGACCCCAAGTTCTCGGCCAAGCTGAATTTCTACGACGTGCACTATAACTCCACCCACGTCATCGGCACGACCGGCGGCAACACGGCCGATATGCTCGAGTCGCTCGAGCTGACCGCCGAAGGCCGCATCGACCCGTCCGTCATGGTCACCCATATCGGCGGCCTGGACGCCGCTGCGGAAACCACGCTCAACCTGCCCAAAATCCCGGGCGGCAAAAAGCTGATCTACACGCACATTTCCATGCCGCTGACCGCGCTCACCGATTTCCGCGCCAAGGGCGCAGAGGACCCGCGCTTTACCGCGCTGGCGGATATCGTGGACGCACACAACGGCCTGTGGTGCCCGGAGGCGGAGGAATACCTGCTCGCCAACTGGGTGGAAGAATAACCGCAAACAGAAGAAGAGAGAGGAAGGTGCCTCCATGCAGGAACGCCGTCAGAAAATCGTGGAATTCGTCAACCGGCTGGGTACGGTCAGCTTTGCCCAGCTCAAGGCGGCGTTCCCGGAGGTATCCGAGATGACACTGCGCACCGACCTCAAGGCGCTGGACGAGGAACGGCGTCTGGTGCGGGTCGAAGTCATTGTAGGTACGGACGATTTCCTGCTGCGCCGCGCGCAGCGGGCCGCGCCGGAAAAGGCGCTGATTGCCCAAAAGTCACTCGGCCTGCTGCGGCCGGATATGACCATCTATCTGGATTCCGGCAGCACCACGACCGCGCTCGCCCGTCTGATTCCGGACGAACGCTATCAGATTTTCACAAACAGCCTGTCCTGCGCAAACGAGCTGCTGCGGCTGACAAAGGCGCGGGTGTTCCTGCCCGGCGGCTTTCTCAACCGGTACAGCCAGAGCCTGTGCGGCATTCAGCCCATGCAGTCCATCGGCCGGGTCAACTTCGACCTTGCGCTGATCGGTACGACAAGTTATGCGGATAAAACCGGCTTCTCCTGCGGCATGGAGGAGGAAGCCCAGCTCAAGCGTGCGGTGATCGCGCAGACCGAGCGCAGTTATGTGCTGATGGACGCCGGCAAAGTCGGCTTGACGAGCGCGTTCTCGTTTGCCTCGCTTGCCGATGTGGACGGCATTGTGTCGGACGATGCCCTGCCCGCCGGGGTGGCGGAAGCCTGCCGCGCACTGGGCAAGCAGGTGCTCTGACCGCTCCCGCGGCACAGCACGGTTCCCGGCTGTTGTTATCCCAACGGACCGGCTCCCTGCCAAAACAAAAAGCGCTATGGAATTCCATAGCGCTTTTATTGTTCCTCCGGAAAAACCTTGATGTCCAATGCTTCGCAAATCTGAAAAAACAGGTCAAGAGATGGGGTCTTTCGCCCACTTTCGATTTCGTAAATATATGCCTGTGTTCTGTCCACCATTTCGCCAAGCTGCGTCTGCGTCAGCCCTTTTTCCTGACGGCGTTTTCGAAAAAGCGTACGATAATCAACCATTTCTGCCTCCTATCATCAGGCGCATCACCCATAACGCGCTGACAGCATATTCTTCTCGTTTCATTATAGCTGACAGCTATTATCGTATCAATATGGCTATTAGCCATTGACATTTATTTTCAAGCGCTTTATAATGGCTTATAACCATTATAAAGGAGGTCCTGCTTATGTCCCAGCGTCCGCTCTCCGAACTCTACGAAGACATGATGGAAAATGTCAGCAACCTGCTGTGCGATATCTGCGTAATTGAGGCGCTGTACCACAGCCGCGCGGCGCGCCCTCAGTTTTACACCCTGCCCGCCCTCGGCGAGGAAATCTGGCGCACCCAATGCTTCCTCAACCAGCACACCCATGATACCGAGACCTGCGGCCGCTTCCTGCTCGACCGTCTCGCGGCCGAGGCAGGCATCGAAAAAGAGCCGTCCTGAGACGGCTCTTCTTCATAGCAGTATGGATTCAGGTCTTGATGCGCGCATCCATTTCCGCGCTTGCATGGCTGAGCACGGGCAGCAGTACGGCGCACACGATCACGCCCGCCAGCCCCTGCACCACGTTGAACG
>USSI01000215.1 GCA_900557315.1 uncultured Butyricicoccus sp.
GCCAAAGGCACTGGTATGGTGTAAGATAAAGATGAAAACAAGGGCCTGCTGGAACGGAGGAATTATGTTTCAGATCGGCGATAAAGTGGTGCACCCGCTGCATGGCGCGGGTGTGATTCAGGACATTGTCGAGCGCACCATCGACGGCGTGCCCGCGCAGTATTATGCCCTTAAGCTTGCGCTGGAGGATACCCAGCTGTTCATCCCCACCGAATCCTGCGAAAAGCTCGGCATCCGTCCGGTCTGTTCGCGCCGCGAAGCCGAGGCGTTTCTCGAGCAGCTGGACGGCATCACGTGCAGCGAGGATAAGGGATGGAACCAGCGCTACCGTGAAAATATGCTGCATCTCCGCTCGGGCAGCCTGCCTGAGGTGGCGCAGGTCATCAAAACGCTCACCGTGCGCGACCGCAAACGCGGCCTGTCCACCGGGGAAAAGAAAATGCTCGCCTCGGCGCGGCACATTCTTGAATCCGAGCTTGCCTTTGCGCTGGACCGGCCCCCGCAGGCCATTGCGGAAATCATCAGTCAAAAACTATGCCATTGATCGAAAAGGCTTTGCAGCACGCAAAGCCTTTCTTTGAAGGAGAATCCAAATCATGTTGGGAAAACGGAAAAAGAAACCCGCCCTGCCTGCGGTATGCGCGGTGATCGTCGCTGCCGGCTCGTCCCGGCGCATGGGCGGCGAAAACAAGCTGCTGCTTCCGCTTGCAGGCGCGCCCGTGCTGGCGCACACGCTGTCCGCGTTTGAAAAATGCGCGGCCATCCGCGATATCGTGCTGGTCTGCCGCGAGCAGGACATCCTGCCCTATACCGAGCTGGCGAAATCCTTCGGCATCTCCAAACTGCGCACGGTCACGCGCGGCGGGGACAGCCGCACTGCCTCGGTGCTCGCCGGGATCACTGCCGCGCCCGAGGACGCCGCGCTGGTCGCGGTGCATGACGGCGCGCGCCCGCTCGTATCCGAGGCGGTCATCACCGAAGCCGTATACGCCGCCGCGGAATGCGGTGCCGCCGCGCCGGTCGTCCCGGTCAAGGACAGCATCAAACGCATCGAGGACGGACGGATCGCCGCCGATGTGCCGCGCGACACGCTCGCGGCGGTGCAGACCCCGCAGGTATTCAGCCGCGCGGTGCTCACCCGTGCGCTGCAGGCTGCCGCGCGGGAAAACCGCACCTTTACCGACGACTGCGCCGCGGTCGAGGCCATGGGACAAGCCGTGCGCGCCACACACGGCAGTTACGAAAACCTCAAGATCACCACGCCCGAGGATATCCTGGTCGCGGAAGCATTGCTGCAAAAGGAGGAGGGCTGACCATGCGCATTGGACATGGATACGACGTGCACCGGCTGGTTCCCGGCCGCAAATGCATCATTGGCGGGGTGGATATCCCGCATGAGACCGGGCTGGACGGCCATTCGGACGCGGACGTGCTCACCCACGCGGTGATGGACGCACTGCTCGGCGCGCTCGCGCTCGGGGACATCGGCAAGCACTTCCCGGACACCGACCCGCGCTATGCGGGCGCGGACAGCATCGCGCTGCTGCGCCACGTCGCAGCACTCGTGCACGAACAGGGCTACCGGCTCGGCAATCTGGACGCAACCGTGCTCGCGCAGGCGCCCAAGCTTGCGCCGCATATCGCGCAGATGCGCGAAAATCTCGCCGCGGCCATCGGCTGTGAGGCGTCGTGTGTTTCGGTCAAGGCCACGACCGAAGAAGGGCTGGGCTTTACCGGACAGAAGCAGGGCATTGCGGCGCATTGCGTCTGCCTGTTGGAGCCGGTCTGAACGGGCGTGCTGGAACGAAAACAAAGGGCTTTGGATGCCGTATCCAAAGCCTTTTTTCATCCCGTTTTTCACATCGCAGCCGTTCCATTCCCCCACGGCGTTTATTTTCCAGTTTTGACAGCGGCCGCAGCCTGTTTCCAAGCATTTATCATTGTTTTCCGATAGGAATTATCGTATAGTAAGTGCCAGAGCGCGGACACGCCGCGCACCGTTCCTGTCCGCCCGCAGGCGGGCGCACGATGAGACAACCAATGAGGAGAATGCTTGTATGAAAATGAATAAGCCGCTGGCCGCCATCCTGTCCACGACCATGACGCTTTCCATGCTGTCGGTCTCCGCGCTCGCCGCGGAGCGCAAGCCGCTCATGGAGGACGCGGCAAACAGCTGGGCGGCGGACTCGATCGACCGCTGGGTGCAGCAGGGCATCGTGCAGGGCAATGCAGACGGCAGCTTCAAGCCGTACCGCTCGCTGACGCGCGGCGAGCTGGCAACCATTTTTGTCCGGATGTTCGGCCTGACCGAGAAAGCGGAGAACAACTACGAAGACCTTGACGGCAGCGAGTGGTATGCGGACGCGGTGCTCCGCTGCACGGCCGCGGGCATCCTGGAGGGCGACGGCAAAAACGCAAACGCGACCGACCCTGTCACCCGTCAGGAGGCGATGACCATGTTTGCCCGCGCCATGGGCATGACGGCAGACGCCTCCCCCGACCTGAGCCGCTTTGCCGACGGCAGCGAAACCGCAGACTGGGCCGCAGGCTACATGGCGCCGCTGGCGGAAATGGGCATCCTGCAGGGCGTCGGCGGCAACCGCATTGCGCCGAACGCGAATATCGACCGCGCTTCCACGATGGCGCTGCTGGATAAGGCCATCGAGGAATACATCACCGCACCGGGCGAGGCGGTGCTCGAAAATGAAAACGGCTTTACGGTCATCAATGTGGCGGCGTCTGCTGCGCGTGCGGCGGAGGAAGTCACGCTGTCCGGCAGGACGGCGGGCGTGGTTGTTACCGCGGGCACTTCTGCGGACGTGACCGCCGGCGGCCTGACAGCGGGCAGCATCAAGGTGGACGGCGCGTCCCCGGTGTCGCTCGAGGGCAGCACCTCGGCAAAAACCGTGTCCGTCAACGCGGCGGCCGCGGTCGCCATCGGTGAAAATGCGCAGGCGGACGAGGCGGCCCTGTCCGCTGCACGTGCGGAACTGGCTGTCGCCGGCACGGCAGGCACCGTAACCATCTCCGCGGCGCAGAACCAGCTGTCTGTTTCCGGTACGGTCCATGCGGTAGCGGTGGAGGAAGCCGCATCGGATACCACGGTTTCCGCGCAGGCAGGCGGTACGATCGACGGGATTTCCGCCGCCGGTCAGGGCATGACGGTCCACGGCGAGGGTACGGTTTCGAGCGTCTCGGTTTCCGAGGGGGCGTCCGGCATCACGGTCAACACCACCGGCACCCGGATCGACAACAACAGCAGCAAAGCCGTCAACGCCGGCACCGGTGCGATCGAACCGGGCAGCTCGGGCACCTCGCAGGGCGAAAACAATGCCCCGGCCATTGACGAACCGTCGGACGGCGGCTCGGATAACGGCGGCGGCAGCGGCTCGGGCGGTTCCGGCGGTTCCGGCGGCTCC
>USSI01000216.1 GCA_900557315.1 uncultured Butyricicoccus sp.
GGCTGCCTCGCCGCGCGCGCGTCCCTCCTTGCCCGCATCATCCCCGCTGCAGCGGATTGCGGGTGCAGGGCACCGCTAACGCCCCGATGTGTGCGGCCTTGTGCGGCGCTGAACGGTATTCTTTTGTTAGTTTACACGGTTTTGCCGTGTCTTATGCCTCCGGATCGTCCGGCGGCGGCTCAACCGGTTCGGGTGTTTCTCCGGTTCCTCCGCCAGTCTCCCCTCCGGTTCCTCCGCCGGTCTCTCCACCGGTTCCGCCGCCAGTCTCACCGCCGGTTCCGCCGCCGGTCTCTCCGCCGGTTTCCCCACCGGTCTCTCCGCCGGTTCCGCCGCCCGGATTCTCGGGATCGGTCGGCGTTGTGGTGCCGGTTTCCGGATCGGTTGTCGTGAAATCGCCCGTTTCGTCGGTCGGCGTCTCAGTCTCGGTCTGAGGCTCCTCGGTTTCTTCGTCCTCTTCCCAGTCGCCCTCAATACCGCTGTTGCTGAAGCTGTAGGAAGCGGAGATATTCTGATGGCTGCAGGTTTCCGTCGGCACCTGGTCCGCCCAGAAGCGGCCGGAAGCCGCGCGGCCCGCGGCGCGGCACGCGCCCGAGGCCAGCAGGCCGGTATCCATGCAGTAGGTCTGGGTCACGAAGTCCTCCGGATGCGAGTCGAACACCAGGCCGGAGTCGCCCTCATGCACCTTTTCCATAACCTCAAGCCAGATATTCGCTGCATTTCGGCCATACAGGCCGTCCAGCGTATAGTTGTGTTCATAACCAACCCAAACCGCCGCGGAATACTGCGGGGTTACGCCGCAGAACCAGATATCCGTGTTCGACGTGGTGGTACCGGTCTTACCGGCAGTCTGCACACCAGAGATCTGCGTGCCAGAAGCCGTACCATATGCGGTGACGTTCTGCATGCAGTCCAGCATGTAGTACGCTGTGCGCACGTTGGTAAAGCCCTTGTCGGTATAGGGGGTGTTTTCCAGCACGACGTTGCCTTCGGAGTCCAGCACCTGCGTATAGGTGCGGGTGCCGCCGAACACGCCGTCGTTGATGAAGGTGGCAAAGCCGCCCGCCATCTCGCGCACGGTGACGCCGTCGGTCAGGCCGCCGAGCGCCAGCGGCGCAAGGTCGATATCCGACTGCACGGTGCCGTCCGCATTGGTGCGGCTGCCGACCAGCTGGATATCCAGCTGCTGGGTCAAAAAGTCATAGGATTTCTGCGGGGTCAGTGCGTTGAGTACCTGCACCGCGATGGTGTTGACCGAACTGGTAATACCGCTCTTGACCGTCATGGAACGGCCGGTCGGGTATTTGCCGTCGTTCATCGGCCAGGGCATACCGTTTTCGTCCTCGCGCAGCGCGCGGTCGTATACCGTGGTGCTGGGCACCACAACGCCCTGATCCATTGCCGGCCCGTAGGTGGACAGAGGCTTAAAGGACGAGCCGGGCTGTCTGCGCGCGTCGGTCGCATAGGAGAATTCGCGCTTGCCGGTCTTTTCCCCGCGGCCGCCCGCAATGCCGACAATATTGCCCACCTTGTCCGTGATGACCATTGCGCTCTGCGGGCGCTCGCCGTACTTCTCGGTGTTCGGGAAGACCGAATCATCCGCCCACACCTGATCCAGAATGTTCTGGATGCTGGTGTCAATGGTTGCATAAATGCGCAGGCCGCCCGAGTAGACCATATTCGTGGCCACGGTTTCGGAATAGCCCTTCTGCTCTACCAGGTCGTCGATCACGTCATTGATGACGGCATCCGTGAAATAGGTATACGGCTCGCCGACGTCTTCCACATAGTCCTCATAGGGCCGATAGTTGAGTTCCTCCGCCACGGCCGCGTCATGCGTCGCCTGGTCAATCATACCCTGCTCGAGCATCTGGTCCAGGATCAGCTCCTGGCGCTCTTTGACCTTTTCCGGATGGTTATAGACATCGTAAATCGAAGGATTGTTGGTCAGTCCGGCGAGCACCGCGCTTTCTGCAAGCGTCAACTCGGACACATCCTTGCCGAAATAGCGGTCTGCCGCGGTCTGCACGCCGTAGCAGCGGTAGCCCAGATAGATCGTGTTCAGATACATGGTCAGGATGCGGTCCTTGTCATTGACCACATCTTCGAGCGCGAGCGCACGGAAAATCTCGTTGATCTTGCGCTTGACCGAATAGTCATCCTCGTCCGTTGCGTTTTTAATCAGCTGCTGGGTGATGGTCGAGCCGCCGTACTGCGTGCCGCCGAACAGCCAGTTTTTGACCGCGCCGATCGTACGCTTCCAGTCCACGCCGTTATGCGAGTAGAATCGCTCGTCCTCGATCGCAACAACCGCGTTCTTGAGGTCCTGCGGGATTTTTTCGCTGTCCACCCACTCGCGGCTCTCCAGTCCGCTCAGGGTTTCATACAGCACTTCCTCGCCGGTCTCCGGGTTTGTTGCATAAATGAACGTATTGAGGTTCAGGCCAAGGTTATTGTTGATATCGGTCGCGGTTTCCTGCGCCGACGGGTTGATGTAGGCATGGACGTAATACGCAAACGCAATGCCGCAGAAGCAGGCGCAAAGCACACCGATAAGCAGCAGCGTCAGCAGCACGCGGGATATCACATGCCAGACGCCTGATCCTCGTTTTTTGCCAGTTGCCAATTCGGTTTCCTCCTTGCCCGCGGCGACCTGCCGCAGGGGTCTTATCCAGTCGGACGCAGACGGCATCCGCTTTGTTCCCAACAAAACTGATGATATAACCGTAAAACACTTACATAAAAGGCGTTTCCCGCCCCTATGCCGCAAATATATGTGCTGTATCGCGCAGGCGGCTTCACCACGGAATAACGGTGTCACAGGCGCTCTGCGGCCATGATATCATGAGGATGATTTCACCATGGAATAATGGTATCACAGACGCTCTGCGGCCATGATATCGTGAGGGTAATTTCACCATGGAATAATGCTATCACAGGCGCTCTGCGGCCATGATATCGCGCAGGCGATATCATCTTGGGATAATGGTATAATAGACGCTCTGCGGCTATTATACCACAGGATCGCGCAAATTCCAAACAAATTTTACATGTACTGCCGAATACTTTACATTTTTGTGGGAACACTCAGAGAAAATCCATTTTATCGGGGGAGGTTTGAACATGTTGCAGGGTTTTTACATGCTTGCGATGCAGCGGGCGCGCCGTCAGCGGCATATCGCGCTGCTGGCCTGCGCCGCGGCGCTCCTCAGCGCCTTTTTTGCCGCGCGCGCGTATTTTACACCCGCCGCAGTGCCGGTCAGCGTATCCGAAGCGCCCTATGTAGCGCAGATCGAGGACAATCTGCTGGTGGTTTCGCACGGCGGCGAAGTGGTGCTCCGCACGGAGATTGACACCCGCACCCTGCCCGCCGCCGACCGCGAAGCGCTCGCGGACGG
>USSI01000217.1 GCA_900557315.1 uncultured Butyricicoccus sp.
TCATAGACCTCCTGGTAGATGGCGTTGGTCTGCAACAGTTCTTCGTGGGTGCCGAAGCCGCTGATCTGCAGCTTATCACCCGATGCGATGATGTCGCCCACTGCGGCAAAGACAGCGTCAATCGTTTTTTCGGTATCCTTTTTGGAAAGGCCGACCTGCTCCGCAACCAGCGCAACGAATTCGCTTTTCTTCATGCATATCCCTCCGTTATTCTTTTTCCTTTGACCGGTTCCAAAGCGCGTCCAGCTCGGCCAGCGGCAGATCGGACAGCACCTTGTTCTCCTCTTTTGCCTGCTGTTCCATATCGGCAAAGCGCCGGATGAATTTGTTGCAGGTTTTCTCCATCGCCCCTTCAGGATCGACCTTCAGATGCCGCGCTACGTTTACCGCAGCGAACAGCAGGTCGCCGATTTCCTCTTCCGGGTCGCCGTTGCCGGCCATGGCCTGCTTGACCTCGTCCAGTTCTTCCTCTACCTTTTCCAGCGCCCCCTGGGCGTTTTCCCAGTCAAACCCGACCTTTGCCGCCTTTTTCTGCAGCTTTTCCGCACGGATCAGCCCGGGCAGGCTCTTTGCCACGCTCTCAAGCGCCGAGGTATCGGTCTCCTGGTGTTTTTCCTTACGCTTCAGTTCGTCCCAGTTGCGCAGGATCTCTTCGGACGAGCCGACCTCGACCGAACCGAAAATATGCGGATGGCGGTAGATCAGCTTTTTGCATATCCCATCCGCCACGTCGCCGATGTCGAACACGCCTTTTTCCTTTTCCATCTGGGTATGGAACACGACCTGCAGCAGCACGTCGCCCAGTTCTTCCTTCAGGTGTTCGGTGTCCTGCTCGTCAATCGCCTCGCAGACCTCATAGGTCTCCTCAATAAAGTTGCGGCGGATGGACTGATGGTCCTGCTCCCGGTCCCACATGCAGCCGTCCGGCGCACGCAGAATCTCCATAATCCGCAGCAGATCATCAAAATTATACTTATCTTTTTTCTCGAAATCAACCATTTATGCGCACTTCCTGCTATTTCAAATGTAAAATATCTGCAATTTTTTCTCCTTTCGGCAAAAGGAGCACATCCTCCCGGTCCACAGCATGCAGCAGAAGCAGCAAAACGCCGTAAACCGCAACCGCAACCGCAATCGTGACCAGTGTAATCAGCTTATCGGGCGCCGTGCCCGGCGCGGCGTCAAGCACCCGCAGCAGCACGGTGTGGCAGATATACGTCGCCGCGCCCATGCCGATGGCCGCTGCAAGCGGGCGCCCGGCCGTCTTGCCAAGCGGCGGCAGCGCATGCGACAGCCTGCTGATATGGAACAGGTTAATCAGCGCAATCAGCCAATAGCAGACCGCCGTACTGATCGGCGCACCCGCGATATTGAGCTCGGGCAGGCCGATCAGAAAATAATCCCCGAAAATTTTGACCACTGCGCCCAGAAACATGGAAATCAGCGGCAGGTCGATGCGGCCAAAGGCCTGCAATACAGCGTTTGTGATCGCAACCAGTGCCACCGCAGGCACCGCAAAGCCCAAAAGCCCCATCAGCTCGCCGCCCAGCTCCGTGCCTTCGGAGTAAAACAGGCGCAAAATCGGTTTTGACAGCAGCAGGAAACCTGCGCCCGCCGGCAGGGTGATAATCATGGTCAGCCGCAGCGTGGTTGCCATGGTTTTGGATACCTTGGTGAAATTCTGCGCCGCACGCGCGCTGGCAATGGTCGGCAGCACGCTGACCGCAAGTGCGGTAATCAGCGTCTGCGGCAGGTTGAAAAAGTTGACCGCATTGCCGGTGTAGATGCCGTAAGCGGTGGTTGCCTGCTCCGCCGTCATGCCGACCGCCGGGCTTTGCAGCCGCGCGGAGATCAGCGCCACGTCGATCAGGTCGGTCAGGCTCATGACCGCCGAGCTGATCGTGATCGGGATGGACAGCGACAGCAGGGTCTTTGCCAGCTCACGGGTCGGACGGACCGCGTCGTTCAGCAGATGTACCGTCTCGCCGCGCCGCCGGGTCACCGCCGCCTGCACCAGCATATACGCTGCTGCCACGACCTCGCCCATCGTAACGCCGAGCACCGCCATTGCCGCCGTCTGCGGGTCATCCATCCCCTGCTGCTTGGCATACCATGCCAGGCCAAGGCCGACGAACAGTTTGCCCATCGCCTCGATCACCTGCGAGACCGCGGTAGGCACCATGTTGGCGCGCCCCTGGTAGTAGCCGCGGAACACCGAAAGGACGGAGACCATCAGCACGCTCGGCGCAATCGCCATGACCGCCAGCCGGGCATCCGGGTTTTTGATCCACTGCGCGAAGGTATCCGCGCCAAAGAACAGCACAACTGTTGCCAGCGTGCCGACCGGGATAAATATTCCCGCCGCCACGCGGACAATCCGGCGCACCTCACGCTCTCGTCCAAAGGCGGTCGCCTCCGCGACCATTTTGGACAGCGCCGCGGGCAGGCCGACCGTTGAGATCACCAGCATCGCGGAATAGATGCGATAGGCCGCGCTGAACAGGCCGAACGCCGGCGACGATTCCCCGCCGATCAGGTTCTGGAGCGGTATCTGGAAAAACGCGCCGATCACTTTCACGACCAGGCTCGCGATCATCAGGATAACCGCACCCTGTATAAAATTCTGCTTTTTTCGCTGCAAACGCTACACGCCCTTTGCTGTTACTGATTCTACGGTATGGCAGGGCGCCGCGAAATATGCGCTCACAGCGCGCCGCCGCAGCCCGAGCAGAACGCATCCTCCCGGCTGCAGGTCCTGCCGCAGTGCGGGCAGGTGACAACAGACCGCATGCCTGCCAGCTCTTCGCGCAGGGCAGCGATCTTTTCCTGCTTGGCATCCACCGCGGCAATCTTCTCATCCATCTCGTCGTTCAAAACTTCCGTGCCGCAGTGCAGATCGTACACCATCTTACCAATTTCCTTATAGAGCACCTCACACTCGGTGTTCAGGTCAAAAATCTGCAGGTTCAGGCGTGTCGCGCCGGCAAGTTCGTTCGCCTTTTTGCCCGCAGCGTCCGCCGCGCGGCCTGCCGCCTTGCCGGTCTTATCCGCCATCACCTTGATCTTATCCAGAAACGACTGTACCTTTGCATCCATTGTCCATCGCTCCTTCCAGCGGGTTGCCCGCCATGTCGGGTTTATTATACTTCATGCCCTGCAAAAAAGCAAGGTTGCACAAATCAGCCGATAAACTCATGCAGCACCGAATCCTCCGGGATGAAATCCGCATAATCAATCGGCGCAACCTGCCCGAGCACCGCGCCCAGCGGCGCCAGCCCTGCATCCGGCAGCCTATCCGTATGCCAGCGGAGCTGCGGCTCCAGGTGCTGCATGAGGATGTTCAGCTCATACGGCAGGAAGGTATCCACGGTCAGGTTGGCCTGCCCGCGG
>USSI01000218.1 GCA_900557315.1 uncultured Butyricicoccus sp.
CCCGGGCCGGTCCTGTTCCGGCAGGAGCGCGTCGGGCTGAACAAAAAGCCGTTTTATATGTACAAATTCCGCTCCATGCGCGTCAATGACCGGCAGAGCACCGGCTGGAGCACGGACAACGATCCCCGCAAGACCCGTTTCGGTTCGTTCATCCGCAAATGCTCGATCGACGAACTGCCGCAGTTCTTCAATGTGCTCAAAGGGGATATGAGCCTGGTCGGCCCCCGGCCCGAGCTGCCCTTTTTCGTCAACCAGTTCAAAGAGAGCATCCCGCTGTACATGGTCAAGCATCAGGTGCGCCCGGGCATCACCGGCTGGGCGCAGGTCAACGGCTTCCGCGGTGACACCTCGATCAAGGGCCGCATTGAGCACGATATTTACTATATTGAAAACTGGACCATATTGTTTGATATCAAAATCCTGTTTATGACCGTGTTCCGGTTCTCCAACAGCGAAAAGCTCCGCTGAACATACATTTTGGGTTGAAACATCCGCTTTTCTAACCACCCGGCTGCAGCCGGGTGGTTTGTTTTTTCCCTGTCCCCCCGGCGTGACCACCGCCCCCCGCGCCGCATAAAATGCTGTGGGGAGCCTCTCCCCAGAAGGAGGTAACACAATGGGTGTTACAAACGCAAACAAAGTCATCAGCACCAACCAGATTGGCTGCGACGGCTCGCTGCGCGTCACCCTCGCGCTGACCGCCGCACCCGATATCATTTCCAACCCCACGGATATCGTTCTGGTGCTCGACCGCTCGGGCAGTATGTCCGGCGCGCCGCTCGACGCCATGAAGGCCGGTGCGGATACCTTTATTGATATTATCGCCACCGCGACCGGCGGCACAGGCGGGCAGATCGGCGGCGGCAGCCGCATCGGCATCGTCAGCTTCGCAGGCACCGCCACGACGGATACGCAGCTCATCACCTCGGTCGATACCCTGAAAGCCGCGGTGGACGCCCTGGATGCGGGCGGCAACACCAACCACGCGGACGCGTTTTCCCAGGCGACCGCGCTGCTCACCGCGTCCACCAACGCCAAGGTGATCGTCATGTTCACGGACGGCAACACCACCGTCGGCGCGCCGCCCGCACCTGTCGCCGCCGCCGCGCGTGCGCAGGGCATCATCATCTACGCCATCGGCCTGATCGGCTCGGACGGCATCGACGTGAGCGCCCTGAACGACTGGGCGACCGACCCGGACGCGACCCATGTCGCGGTCACCCCGGACGCTGCCGACCTGGAGGCGCTGTTCGAGCAGCTGGCGGAGAACATCTCCAAGCCCGGTGCAACCGACATCACCATTAACGAGGTGCTGCATCCGGATTTCACCATCACGAACATCCTGACGCCCTCCAAGGGTACGGCAACCATGCTGGGCACCAATTCCCTGCGCTGGACGATTGACGAACTGGGTGTAAACGCGAACGAAAGCGCGGTGCTCGAGTTCGACATCCGGCACACCGCACAGACCGGCGGCATCAAGGAGGTCAACCAGTCCATCACCTACACGGACAATGAGCAGAATGCCGTCACCTTCCCGTCGCCCTCGGTCACCGTGACCTGCGGCACGGACGTATGCCCCGAGCCGTGCCCGACGCCCACCGATCTGACCGTCGAGGGCTGCTCGGACGCACTCACCGCCGATCTGGGTGACGTGTACCAGGATGGGCTGGGCCGCATCCTCCAGCTGAACCTCACGCTCAAAAACGTCTGCCCGCACAAGCGCGTGGCGCTCGCCGCAATCCTGACCGAGGTCGATGTTTACGGCATCGAGCACCAGCGCGGCACAAAGACCTTCACCATCCCGGCGCACACCGCGCCGTCCTGCCGGGATATACAGGTCAAGTGCATCCGCTTCATTGCGCCCGAGGATCTGGACGTATCCGGCGGCGCGACGAACGCGCTGTGCAACCCGCGCAATTTTAAGGTGCGCCTGTTCTCGCACTATATCGACTCGGATTTCCACTGCTGCACCGCCTGCCTCACCCTGTAAACACACAAACCGGCGGCAGCTCTCCGCAGCATACAAAAGCGGCAAGCCTTTTATAAGGCTTGCCGCTCTTTCCTTTACGCAAATGATACTTTAACCTCTGCGAACGTCGGGATGGAGGGCGCCGCGCCCCGCCGGGTGACGGCAATCGCCGCCGCACGCGAAGCCAGCTCCATGGCCCGCGGCACACCCGCGCCCCGCATCCGCGCGGCAAGGAAAAAGCCCGTGAACGTGTCGCCCGCAGCGGTTGTATCCACCGCCTGCACGGGATACGCCGCCTGCTGCACGGTCTCCGCGCCATCGGTATACACCGCGCCGTCCGCGCCCAGGGTCAGCACCACAGCCGCGCGCGAAAAGCGCCCGCGCAGGGCGGCCAGCAGCGCCTGTCCATCCGTGCCGTCCGTCCCCGCCAGCTGCGCCGCTTCCACGCGGTTGAGCAGGAACAGGTCAACAGATTCCAGCGGATATTCCAGCACATGCGTTTCCATCGGCGAGGGATTGAACGCGATTTTCAGCCCCCGCGCGTGCGCCTGCCGCATGATATAAGGCAGCTGATTGATCTCGTTCTGCAGCAGCAGCCAGTCGCCTGCACTGAAATGCTGCAAGACCGCGTCCACCTGCGCTTCCGTCACTGCACGGTTCGCGCCGCCGTACAGCAGGATGCAGTTGTCGCCCGTCCGGTCGTTCTGGATGATGGCGTTCCCGGTGCGTTCCTGCTGCAGCACGCATACATGGTCGGTGCGCACGCCTGCCGCCGCCAGTTCTTCCAGCAGGAAGCGGCCGTCCTCGCCAACCGCGCCCGCCATCCAGGTTTCCGCGCCCGCGCGGGCCAGCGCAACCGCCTGGTTCAGCCCCTTGCCGCCGCTGAACACCTGCAGGGACTCCGCCGCCAGCGTCTCCCCCTGCCGGACAAAGTGGCTGACCCGATACGTATAATCAATATTGAGCGAACCAAAACATAATACCTTCATTGTGCTCCACGCTCCGTGTTTCCGTCAGGACAGCGTCATGTCTCCGTCCTTGACCCAGCCGATGCGGCGCAGCACCATGTTAATCAGCGGGCACAGCACCGCAGGCAGGATAAACGAAACCAGCAGCAGGCCGGCCCAGTCCTGCGTGGTGACGGCGGCCTTTGCGCCCGACGCGATATCGTTCATCCAGCCGGTGTACACGCCGATCTGGCCGACCAGACCGCAGGTGCCCATGCCCGAGGAAACCGGCGTGCCGTTCATTTCCAGATGGAACAGGCAGGTGGCAATCGGCCCGGTAATCGCGGAAGTGATGATCGGCGCGATCCAGATGCGCGGGTTTTTGACGATGTTGCCCATCTGCAGCATGGAGGTGCCGATGCCCTGGCTCACCAGTCCGCCCCAGCGGTTTTCC
>USSI01000219.1 GCA_900557315.1 uncultured Butyricicoccus sp.
GCCGCGCCATCAGCTGTTTCTCGAGCCGATGGGGCTGGATACCGAGGAAATCTATGTGCAGGGCTTTTCGTCCTCCATGCCGTTTGATGTGCAGCTCAAGATGCTGCACACGGTCAAGGGGCTGGAGCACGCGGAGGTCATGCGCCCGGCGTATGCGATTGAGTACGACTGCGTCGATCCGCTCGAACTGCGTCCCACGCTTGAGACAAAAAAGGTCAGGGGCCTGTACGGCGCAGGCCAGTTCTGCGGCTCGTCCGGCTATGAGGAGGCCGCCGCACAGGGCCTGGTTGCGGGCGTGAATGCTGCGCTGCAGCTCAAAGGGGAGGAACCGCTCATCCTCGACCGTGCGGACGGTTATATCGGCACGCTGATTGACGATCTGGTCACGCGCGGCACAAATGAGCCGTACCGCATGATGACCTCGCGTTCGGAATACCGCCTGCTGCTGCGGCAGGACAACGCGGACGAACGTCTGGTGCCGATCGGCGTGCGCATCGGGCTCAACCCGCCCGAGCGCGGCGAAAAGGTGCGGCGTAAGTATGAAGCCGTGCAGCAGGAGATCGACCGCGTGGCTGCGGTCGGCGTGGCGCCGTCGGATGCGCTCAATGGCTTTCTGGCCGGGAAAAACAGCGCGCCGGTCAAAGCGGGCTGCAAGCTGATCGACCTGCTGCGCCGCCCCGAACTGAGCTATGCCGATCTGGCGCGGTTTGACCCCGGGCGCCCTGCGCTTCCCGCGGTCATCCGTGAACAGGTTGAGATCCGCATCAAGTATGCGGGCTATATCAGCCGGCAGGAAAAGGATGTTGAGCAGTACCGCAAGCTGCAAAGCCGCCCGCTGCCGCCTGATCTGGATTACAGCGGCATTGATTCGCTCCGTCTGGAGGCGCGGCAGAAGCTGAACGAGGTCAAGCCGCTCAACTTTGGACAGGCCGCGCGCATTTCGGGCGTATCGCCTGCGGATATCACGGCGCTTATGATCTATATTGAGACGCGCTGGAAGGGAGGAAAGGCATGACCGATTATCAACTGCTGGAATCCGGCCTGCAGCAGGCGACGCCGGGTTTTTCTCCACAAGCTGTGGATTATTTGATGGAATTCTCTGCAATGCTGCTGGAGAGGAACAAGGTCATGAACCTGACCGCGGTCACCGACCCGACCGAGGTGGTCACGCGGCATTTCCTGGACTGCGCCGCGCTCGCGCCGCTCATGCCGAAGGGCGGCCGTGTGCTGGATGTGGGCACGGGCGCGGGCTTCCCGGGGATGCCGCTTGCAATCCTCTGCCCGGAAACCGAGTTTGTGCTGCTGGATGCGCTGCGCAAGCGTGTGGATTTTCTGAGTGAGGTCATTGACACACTGGGGCTGTCCAACTGCACGGCGGTTCACGCCCGCGCGGAGGAGTATGCCGCAGTGCACCGCGAAAGCTTTGATGCGGCGACTTCGCGCGCGGTGGCTGACCTGCGCACGTTGTGTGAGTTCGCGCTGCCCATGGTCAAGGTCGGCGGCGTGTTCCTGGCAATGAAGGCGGCGGACTGCGCGGATGAGGTCGCGGCAGCGGCGAATGCGTTTGCCGTGCTCGGCGCGCGCGAACCGGACCTGCTTCGGTATACTGTCCCGCATGATGGGGTGGAGCGCGTGATCGTCCGCCTGCACAAGACGGCCGCAACACCGCCGCAGTACCCGCGCCGGTTCAAGAAGATACAGTCAGCCCCTTTATAATAACAAATCGTTAACCCTATGTATGGAAATTACAGAGGGTTATTTTTTGTCCGAAAATAGTTGAAAATGTGCATTTTGTCGTTGGAAATGACAGATAAAAGTCGAATCAGACAGGTTTTGCGGTCGATTTTGCTTGCCAAAATGTAATAATATGGTAATCTATTACCGAAGGACATAGCAAACGCTTCCGGCCGCGCCGGAGACAAGAAGGAGGAACATAATTTATGATGTCGGTTTTGACTTTGGTTTCCGGTAAGGAGGATCGCACGCTGCGGCGTATCCGCGTGAGCGATATCGCGCGCAACCCCAATCAGCCGCGCAAGTATTTCGACCCGGAGGCAATCGCACAGTTAGCTGAGAGTATCCGGCAGTATGGCGTGCTTAACCCGTTGACAGTGCGGCGTGCGCCGGGCGGGGGGTATGAACTGGTGGCAGGGGAGAGGCGGCTTCGCGCGGCCCGTGTTGCAGGGCTGAACGATGTACCCTGTCTGGTGATTGCGGCGGATAACGAGGATTCCTCTGCGGAAAACCTGCAGCGCCGCGACCTGGATTTCTTTGAGGAGGCCTACGGCTTCAAGCGTCTGATCGACCAGTATGGCCTGACACAGGAGGAGGCTGCGCGCAAAGTCGGCAAGACGCAGTCTGCGGTGGCCAACAAGCTCCGCCTGCTCCGTCTGTCGCCGCAGAACATGGAGATGATCCGCAGTGCGAACTTGACTGAGCGACATGCGCGGTGCCTGCTCCGTCTGGACAATGAGGAGGACCGCATCAATGCGACCCGGTATATCATTGAACATGATTTCAATGTCAGCCGGTCGGAACAGTATATCGACGAACTGCTGCACGAGAAGGAGGAGGAAGAAGCCGCGCCCGGTCAGGAGCGCAAGGTGGTGCGGCTGATTAAGGATGTGCGCTTCTTTCTGAACACGCTCAACCGCGCGGTTGGGGTCATGGTGGATTCCGGGATTGGCGCGACAGTGGAGCAGCAGGAGAGTGATGATGGACTGACACTTACGATCAACATTCCGCATGCAAAAGCTTGATCGTATTGGCAGATGTTTCACGTGAAACATTTAATATGGAAGGGGAGCTGCCGGATTGGCGGCTCCTTTTTGTGTTTCACGTGAAACATTTGGGAAAAATTCGCGAATTGTTTTGCTAATCACAGATGGGTGTGCTATAATGAATCCCGTAGGAAAATACAACAAGGACAAGAGGGAACCATTATGGGCAAAATAATCGCGTTCGCCAATCAAAAAGGCGGCGTGGGAAAGACAACTACCGCCATCAACCTTGCGGCCGCACTGTTCGAGCGCGGTAAGCGCGTCCTGCTGTGCGACTTTGACCCGCAGGGCAACGCCACCTCGGGTTTTGGTGTCGATCCGCGCTCACTGAAGACCTCCGTTTATGATTTGATTGTTGCGGACGAGCCGGACGTCAAAAGCGCAATCGTATCGACCAAATGGGTCGATCTGATCGGCGCGAACGTCAATCTGGCCGGTGCAGAACTTGACCTGATTGCGATGGAGGGACGGGAAAACCGCCTGAAAGGCGTGCTGGAACGCGTACGTGATGATTATGATTATATTTTCATCGACTGTCCGCCGTCGCTCGGTTTGGTAACAATAAACGCCCTGACAGCGGCAG
>USSI01000220.1 GCA_900557315.1 uncultured Butyricicoccus sp.
TGTTACACACTATCCTCCAACAACATTATACAAGATTGGCTAATTTTGTCAATCCAAGGAGGAAAAAGAGATGGATGAAAACAAAAAGGCTAAAAAGCCCATCTTTAAGCGATGGTGGTTTTGGCTAATCGTGGTTGTGATTGTGATCGGCGTGATCGGCTCCCAGGGGGATTCAGAAACAAACACTGATGATTCACAGACTGCTGAGCAAACGCAGACAACCACAAATGAACAAAGCGAGCAAACCGACGTAGCAGACGAACCTGTAGAGCAGCCGGTCGAAGATCCAACCGCCGGTATGACCATGTCACAGGCGAATGCCTACAAATCCGCAATGTCATATCTTGATTTTTCGGCATTCAGCCGCAGCGGTCTGATTGAACAGCTCGAGTTTGAGGGATACTCAACCGAGGATGCAACCTTCGCTGTTGACAAATGTGGCGCTGATTGGGCAGAACAGGCCGAAAAGTCTGCACAATCCTATTTGGAATTCTCCGCATTTTCGCAGCAGGGCTTGATTGATCATCTTGTATTTGAGGGTTTCTCCAACGAGGATGCCACAGCAGCCGCTGCAAACTGTGGTGCAGATTGGAACGAGCAGGCGGCAAAATCCGCACAAAATTATCTGGAATTTTCCTCGTTCTCGCGCCAAGGACTGATTGACCAGCTTGTATACGAGGGCTTTACCCAGGAACAGGCCGAATATGGTGTAACAGCCGCAGGCTACTAACATCTCAGCAGACCACAACCGAACACTGTTCCTTGTGGTCTGCATTTTTACACCCCTCTAAATCGAACAAATGTTCTATTTCTTTCCATTTTCCGCATCCCATATACTGAAAACAGGTGATTCTATGGCATATTTAATCTATCTGCGCAAATCGCGCATGGACATGGAAGCCGAAGCCCGCGGCGAGGGCGAGACCCTCGCCCGGCACCGCACCACCCTGCTCGCGCTGGCGCGGCGCATGGGGCTGGAGATCGGCGGCATATACGAGGAGATCGTCTCCGGCGAGACCATCGCCGCCCGGCCGCAGATGCAGCGCCTGCTCTCCGAGGTCGAGGCTGGCCAGTGGGAGGGCGTGCTGGTCATGGAGGTCGAGCGTCTCGCGCGTGGCGACAGCATCGACCAGGGCATTGTCGCGCAGGCGTTCAAATACTCGGGCACCAAGATCATCACCCCGGCAAAGACCTATGACCCGGCAAACGAGTTCGATGAGGAATACTTCGAGTTCGGGCTGTTTATGAGCCGCCGCGAGTATAAGACGATCAAGCGCCGCATGGTCGCCGGGCGCATCGCCTCGGTCAAAGAGGGCAAGTACATGGGCAAGACCAACCCCTACGGATACTTCCGTGTCAAGATACCAAACGGCAAGGGCTACACGCTGGAACCGAACCCGCCGCAGGCGGCCATTGTCCGGGATATCTTCGACCTGCGCCTGCGCGGCGTGGGCTGCTATGTGATTGCACGGCGACTGAACGCCCGCGGCGAGCGCACCAGCGCCGGGATCGCGTGGAGCGCGCAGTCGGTGCGCAATGTGCTGCGCAACTGCCTGTATGCGGGCTACGTCACCTGGGGGCGCAAGGCGGCGCAGCCGGTCGTGCGGGACGGCGTGCTCACCAAGCCGCGCCGCTATGTGGATGAGTATACTAAGGTCAAAGGGCTGCACCCGGCGCTGGTCAGCGAGGCGGATTTCGACGCCGTGCAGCTACTGCTGGACAACACGCCGGGCCTGCCCCTGAAAAAAGAACATGAACTGAAAAATCCATTTGTGGGGCTGATGTACTGCGGCAAATGCGGGCACGTCATCACCTACGGCGCACCAGCTGCTGCCCCGCCCTGCACCGGCCGCCTTGACTGCCGCTGGGCGGATTGTGACAACGTCAGCTCGTCCTGCGCCGACGTGGAGGACGCCGTGCTGCACGCACTCCGGCTCTGGCTGGCCGAGTACGAGGTGGACACCGACCATCAGAACAGCGTCGAGCGCGATCTGGACGACCGCGCTGCGCAGGCGCAGGACGAGATACGGAGCATCCATGCCGCGCAGCGCAAACTGCGCGCCCAGCTCGACCGCGCGGCTGAGCTGGTGGAGCAGGAGGTCTACACGCCGGAATATTTCGTCTCGCGCCGCAGCCAGATCAACGCCCAGCTTACTGAGCTGGATCGGGCGCTGGCCAAGGCCAGCGAGCGTGCGCTGTGCATCGACCGCGAGCGCCGCGCTTCCCCTGCCATGCTGCCCAAGCTGCAGCACGTCATCGAGGCCTACCCCACTGCCCAGTCCGCGCAGGAGAAAAACGACTTGCTGCGCACGGTCATCAGCCGTATCATCTACCGAAAAAAAGCCGCCGAACGCAGCTCCGGCGACTCTACCATCTATATCGAAATAGCCCGAAAATTTGAATAGGCTCTATATGTATCATAAATTGACTTATTCATAAGTCATCAAAAGCACATTATTTGCAGCTTCTCTCAGCGCGCGGTAATCGTGCGCCTCATACAGCAGGCCGCGCTGCTCCGCTGAGGTCTTGGGCGCAAGCGCGACCAGCACAGTGTATCCCGGCGGCTCGAGCCGCGCACGCACATCGCGGACAAAAGCCGCATATACCGCGGCATCCTCGGGCGGGATGTATTCAAAGTCGATATCCACGCCCGCAAACCCCTGTGACGCGATGGTCTGTGCAAGGTTTTCTATCAGCGCGCCCCGCGCGGCCTGATCCTGGAACAGCTGATGGGCGCGCTCGCCGGAAAACTGTCCGTCCTCCCCCAATGTTGTGAGCACGAGCAGCGGCCGCACGCCATACTGCCGCGCCATGCGTGTGAGCAGATCGGCGTTCTGCGGCAGGATGCGCCCCATACGGTCAAACCCGTAGGAAAACACGGATAAGTACGTCAGATACGGCAGGGTCTTGCGCAGCACCCGCAGGTCGATATTCGGGTAGGCATAGCCGTTGACCGCAAACGTCCCCAGCTTGGGCCCGTAGGACAACACGAGCGACTGTCCGGGATAGATGCGGTCGGTGCCGCCGAGCTGTGGATTGTTCTGCCAAAGCGCCAAAACGGTCGTGCCGTTTCGCGCGGCAATATCCCCCAGCGTATCCCCGCGTTTCACCGTATAGGTCTGCGTGGGCTGCGGCACGACAATCGTCTGCCCGGGCGTCAGCCGGTAGGGCTCGTGCAGCTCGTTCTGCTGGATCAGGAACTGCAGCGGCACCCCATGCATCTGCGCAATCCGATAGAGCGAGTCACCCGGCTGTACGACATGTATCACCATAGAAAAACCACCTTTCCCTGCAATCTATGCCGGGAAAGGCGGTGGTGTGCTGCCATGCACCATGGGCGCACAGACATATGACAGGAACCC
>USSI01000221.1 GCA_900557315.1 uncultured Butyricicoccus sp.
GTCAATGCATTTTTGAAAGCAGCCTGTCGGTCCTGTGCATTTTCTTCTGCGTTACCGTTGCCCATAATATCACTCCTTTGATGCCTTACTTCATGTTGTATTATTTCTCGGTGCGCTGAAATTCATAAAAGCGGCTGCTTCGCATCCGTCATCGCCCTGCGACTTTTCCTTTTATTCATTTTCAGACACTCCGCCTATGAAGTAAGCAATCATACGCTTGCTTATTTCATGTCTGAACTGTAACGGTTAATATTATAGGATAGCTTCATTAAGCTGTCGGACAGATGCACGTTTTCCACCGGCACCCCCAGCCCCTCGAGATGCAGGTCTTCACCCGTAAAGTTCCACAGGCCGCGCACGCCGTGATCCACCAGATCGCGCGCGATTTCCGGTGCGTTGCCGCGCGGGATCGTGAGCACAACGACATCCGGTTTGTACTGCCTGAGGAAATCATGAAGCGCGTCACTGTGCCGCACTTCATAGCCGCCGAAAATTTTTCCGGTCAACTCCGGGTTTGCGTCAAACGCACAAAGCAGCCTGAAACCACTGGCCGCGAAATCAAAGTTGTTCAGCAGCGCACGCCCCAGGTTACCTGCACCCAACAGGATTGCTGTCCGGCCCTCATGCAGTCCCAGGATCGTGCCCAGTTCCTCCTGCAGCTTGTCAATGTTATAGCCATAGCCCTGTTGCCCAAAACCGCCGAAACAGTTAAAGTCCTGCCGGATCTGCGAGGCCGTCAGCCCCATACGCTCCGCCAGTGCGCGGGAAGAGATGCGCTGTACGCCTTCTGCCTTCAGCTCGCAAATATTCCGGTAATAGCGGGGCAGTCGCTGAATTACCGCCTTGGAAACCTCTTGCTTACGTTCCACAGGCCCTCTCCTTCTCTCACAATTTATTATGTACAAGCCAATTACAGCTTTGCAATCGTATCCAGCACGTAATCCGTGAATTCCTGCGCCGTTGCGCCGGTATCGCGGCCGTTGACAACGACCTTCTTTTCCTCGAACATGCAGATATCGAGCGCACGGTCCAGCTTGCCTGCCAGTTCGATCTCGCCGATGTGCTCGAGCAGCATGACAGACGCGCGCAGCACGGAAGACGGGTCCGCGTACTGGGCGCGCCCCTCCTGCACCATGCGCGGCGCAGAGCCATGGATCGCCTCGAACATCGCGTAGCGCTTGCCGATGTTGGCAGAGCCGGCGGTGCCTACGCCGCCCTGGATTTCAGCCGCCTCATCAGTGATGATGTCGCCGTACAGGTTCGGCAGCACGACCACCTTGAAGTCCCGGCGGCGCTTGTCGTCCAGCAGCTTCGCAGTCATGATGTCAATATACCAGTCGTCAAACACGACTTCCGGATATTCCTTGGCGACCTTCTGGCAGGTATCGAGGAACTTGCCGTCGGTTGTCTTGATGATATTCGCCTTGGTCACGCAGGAAACGCGGTTTTTGCCGGTTTTGCGCGCGTAGTCGAACGCCAGGCGCGCGATGCGCTCGCATCCCTGCGAGGTCGCAACGGTAAAGTCGATAAACAGGTCGTCGTCGATCTGCACGCCCTGCGAACCGACCGCGTAGCCGCCCTCGGTGTTCTCACGGAAGAAGGTCCAGTCGATGCCCAGCTCGGGCACCTTAACCGGGCGCACGTTGGCAAACAGGTCGAGCGCCTTGCGCATCGCCACGTTCGCAGATTCCACGTTCGGCCACGGGTCGCCCTTGCGCGGGGTCGTGGTCGGTCCCTTGAGGATGACGTGGCACTGTTTCAGTTCTTCCATCACATCGGGCGGGATCGCGCAGCCGAGTTCCGCGCGGCGCTCGATGGTCAGGCCGTCGATCACGCGGAATTCCACCTTGCCCGCCTTGACTTTGTCCGCGAGCAGCACTTCGAGCGCATGCTGCGCCATGCCGGTAATCATCGGGCCGATGCCGTCGCCGCCGCACACGCCGATGATGAGCTTGTCCAGCTTGGAATAGTCGATAAAGTCGTCCTGCGCCTTCATATCCGCAATGCGTTTGCGCTGGCTTTCAACGACTGCTTCAAATTTGTCCAGAATCGCCTGGTCGATAGACATGGTTTTGTCCTCCCACTGAATTGATATTATTTTAACAAAATTTTCTCATACTGTCAAGAAAGCAAGCCAGAGAGGGCAGTTCCTGTCCTCTCTGTCCGCACATTATCATTACTTCGCGTTCTGCTTGGCATAGTTGAGCGTACCGCCCGCGAGCAGCGCGCCGCGCTGGCGGTCGGAAACCTCGCAGTCCGCCTTGAACGTCTTACCGCCGCAGACCACAGTGACCTGCTCGCCGTTTTTCACTTCCTCGAGCACGTTCGGCAGGGAGATGTCGTCCAGCAGGCTGATCGCGTCGTAATCCGCCGGATCGGCAAAGGTCAGCGGCAGGATGCCCGAGTTGACCAGGTTTGCCTTATGGATACGCGCAAACGACTTGCACAGCACCGCCTTGACGCCCAGATACAGCGGTGCCAGTGCAGCGTGTTCACGGGAGGAACCCTGTCCATAGTTGGAGCCGCCCACGATAATGCTCTGTCCCATCTCCTTGGCACGGCTCGGGAACGCCTCATCGCAAACGGTGAAGCAGTGCTGCGAAATTGCCGGGATGTTGGAACGCAGCGGCAGGATCTTTGCGCCTGCCGGCATGATGTGGTCGGTGGTGATGTTGTCGCCGAGGCGGATCACGACGTTGGCTTCGAGCACGTCTCCGGACGCGTCGAGGCGGGGGAATTTCTCCAGCGCCACGATGTTCGGGCCGCGCAGGACTTCGACGCCGTCACCGTTTTCCGGCGGGAACACGAACAGGTGCCGGATGGACGGCGGATCGGCGGGCAGTTCCGGCTTGGCGGGCGGGGTCCCCCATGTGGCGGGATCGGTGAACTTGCCGTTCAGGGCTGCTTGGGCGGCGGTCAGAGGGCTGACCAGATAGACCTCGGCGTCCTTGGTGCCGCTGCGCCCCTCGAAGTTGCGGTTGAAGGTACGGGCGCTTACGCCGGAGGTGACGGGTGCGCCGCCGGAACCGATGCACGGGCCGCAGGAACATTCGAGCAGGCACGCGCCGGAGCCGATGAGCGGCTCAAGGAGCCCTTCCTGCGCCAGCATGGTGAGCACCTGCTTGGAGCCGGGGGAAATCATGGCGTCGGTGCCGGGATTGATGCGGTGCCCGTCGAGGATCTGCGCGACCAGCTTGAGGTCCGCGTAGGAGGAGTTCGTACAGGAACCGATGCAGACCTGCTCGACGGGCAGGCCGTCGAGTTCGGCCACGGGCACCACGCGGTCGGGCATGTGCGGCTGCGCGGCCAGCGGGACCAGCGCGGAAAGATCGATGGCTTCCTCTTCATCATAC
>USSI01000222.1 GCA_900557315.1 uncultured Butyricicoccus sp.
CCAAGAACATCGTCGCGGCTGGCCTGGCAAAGCGCTGCGAGCTCCAGCTCGCTTACGCGATCGGCGTGGCAGAGCCGGTTTCCGTCATGGTCGAGACCTTCGGCACCGGCACGGTGGACGAGGGCAAGCTCGCGGACGCGGTGCGCCGCGTGTTCGACCTGCGCCCGGCGGCGATCATCGAAACGCTCGACCTGCGTAAGCCGATCTACAAGCAGCTGGCCGCTTACGGCCACATGGGCCGCGAGGAGCTCGGCGTCAAGTGGGAACAGACCGATAAGGTTGAGGAACTGAAAAAGGCGCTCGCCTGATCGGACGGACGCCGCGGACAAAAGGATTTTGGAGGCGGTAAACCATGACGGAGGAAGAGAAAATCTTTGCAGGCAAGCTGTTTGACGCGCGCACCAAGGAGCTGCGCGACATCAAGCACAAGGCGCACATCCTGTGCCAGAAGTTCAACCAGATGGACGAGTACGACCCCGCGCGCCTGCCGATCATACGCGAGTTCATCGGCAGGATTGGAGAGAAATACTATTTTCAGGGGCCGATCCAGTTCAACTACGGCTCGCACACCTTTATCGGGGAGAACTTCTTCTGCAACTTCAACCTGACCGTGATGGACGACGCGCGCATCTTCATCGGGGACAACGTGATGTTCGGGCCGAATGTGTCGCTTATGGCGACTGACCACCCGTTGATCGCACACGAGCGCACCAGTATGCGCTATCCGGACGGGCACGTCTCCATGTCCGAGTTTGCCAAGGACATCCACATCGGCAATAACGTCTGGCTTGCGGCGAACGTCGTGGTGCTGGGCGGCGTGACCATCGGGGACGGCGCGGTCATCGGCGCGGGCAGCGTGGTGACCAAGGATATCCCGGCGGGGTATCTTGCGGTCGGCGTGCCGTGCAGGCCGCTGCGCCCGATCACCGAAGCGGACTCCAAAATGCACCTGCTGGCGGAGGAATAAGAGAATACGGCAAAGCGCCCTGCGTAACTACGCGGGGCGCTTTTGACTGTCAGTCAAGCGTGGCAGATAAAATCAGAGAAACGATCAGAACCAGCAATTCGAGAGCGATAACCAGCGGCCCGTTGATATACCACAATGGCTGATCCCAAAACATAGCGAGCAGTACAAAAATCAGCCACCACGGGATCAGAAGCAGGCGCACAGTCAGGTGTCCGTTGTAAACCTGTGTGAAGCTGGAATGGGTCAGCGTGCGTGTCAGCAGAACTGCGCAGCAAACCGCCAGCAGATAAAAGCCGATGCCAACGGCAATGCCGGTCGTGACCGGTACGGCGGGCCAGCCTTCGGCATGGAGCGAAAGAAGAACCATATGTTGGCCAATCATACAGGCGGCCGGCAGGGACATCGGCCACAGCACATCGTGCAGGGCATACAGCCGCCGCTCACGTGCAGTCAGCGGCGGCACTTCGGCAAGCACGCTGTCGCAGAAAGCGGCAATGTCGCCGCCGATGGCCTCTTCCGGGGAGGCGCCGCGGCTTTCGGCCTCCTGCAGCATTTCGATCACATCGTGCCGGATGCTTTCCTGCTGGTAAGCGCTGATGGGCGCGGTACGGATGCGGCGGGTGATCTGGTAAAGCATGGCGGTCGAAGCGGGTGTGAGTTTTTCGTCCAGCTGCCGGTTCAGCCGGCGGAGCTTGCGGGTGCGTTTGCTCATAGTGATCCCCTTTCTATCTCATCCAGTAACCGGCCGACCGCGTGGGTTAATTCGCAGTAGCTGGCAAGAAAGGCGTCCAGTTCTGCGCGGCCTTTTGCGGTCAGCACATAATACTTGCGTTTGGGGCCGACTTCGGAAGCGCGGTACTCCGCATTGGCCAGCCCGTTTTTCTCCAGCCGGAGCAGCAGGGGATAGATCGTACCTTCTGCGATCTGCCCGAAGCCGTAGTTTTTGAGCTGCTCGGCGATTTCGTAACCATAGGTCGGCTGGCGGCTGATGATTGCCATAATGCAGCCTTCCAGCGTGCCTTTGAGCATCTGCGATGGGATCAATGTACCGCCCTCCTTCCTTTTGGTATCTTGCAATGCAATGTAGTAACTATATTGTATTGCAAAGTAGCAGAGGCGTCAACCGGCGGGGAGGAATTTTGTGGGAATCCACAGATTCCGCTGCATCCGATTGACTTTCCTGACAAAAGCGGGTATGCTGAAACCATCATAGCTGACAGGGAGGAAGAACATCATGCAGGTATTGGAAAATGGGTTGTTCCATGTGGAGATCAACGAGCTGGGCGCGGAACTGACGAGTTTCCGGAGCAAAACGACCGGCACGGAGTATGTCTGGCAGGCCGACCCCGCGGTCTGGAAGCGCCACGCGCCGATTCTGTTCCCGATTGTAGGCCGGCTCAAGGATAAGACGTATACCGTGGACGGCAAGGCGTATGAGATCACCCAGCACGGGTTTGGGCGCGACCTCGAATGGCAGGCAAGGCGCGTCAGCGATACCTGCGCAGAGTTCGTCCTCGAGCCGAACGACGATACGAAAAAAATGTACCCCTGGGACTTTGTCTGCACGGTGCGGTATACGCTGGACGGCGCGTCGCTCAAAAAAGAGCACATCACGGAAAACCGCAGCGGTACGCCGATGTACTATGAGGTCGGCGGGCACGACGCCTACAACCTCTGCTGGCAGGACGGCGAGCAGATCACCGATTATTATGTTGCCTTCGAGGGTACGGATGCGCTGTGCCGCATCGTGACCGACGAAAACGTGATGCTGACCCGGGAGCGTGTCAGCGTGCCGCTGACGGATGGCCGTCTGCCCATCACGCGCGACTTATTTGCAAACGATGCGGTCATGACCGAAGGCCTTCCGGTGCGCCGCGCGGTGAGCGGCGGCTCGAAAAACAGCCGTACCGTGACCATGGACTTTGCGGATTTCGACTATTTTGCCGTTTGGAGCGCGTACAAGGCGTTCGACGTGCCCTATGTGTGCCTGGAGCCGTGGAGCACCCTGCCGGACGGCGGTTACCTCGATCACGCGATTGAGCACAAGGAGGGCGTGCGTGTGCTGCAGCCCGGGCAGAGCGAAACCCTGTCGTTTACCACCACCATTCAGGAATAAGAGGACACAACAATCCCCGGCATCGGTTTGGATGCCGGGGATTTGTCTGCGGATGGGATCAGGAGCCGGTCATGACCGGCCGGGTACACAGGCGGAGTACGATCACTGCAATGCAGGCCATGACCGTTGCGGCGAGCCATACCGCCCCCGCTTTGGAGCGCAGGCGCACGCCCTTTTTTGCCAGGCGTTCGAGAACAGCGCCCGAAACGACAGACACGAGGAACATGGCGCACCAGAGCAGCCAGCCGTCGTGTCCGTGGCCGT
>USSI01000223.1 GCA_900557315.1 uncultured Butyricicoccus sp.
GTCCGGCGTCCCACGGGCGCAACCAGTATGTGCTCGACTTCAGCCGCAAGGAGGTCGTTGACTGCATTTTCAGTCAGTTACATGCGCTGTTCTCTGGCGCGAAGATATCCTACGTCAAGTGGGATATGAACCGCTGCATCACCGAGTGCTTCTCCGCGGCGCTGCCTGCCGACCGGCAGGGCGAGGTGTTCCACCGTTATATCCTTGGCGTATACGATCTGTATGAGCGTCTGGTCACTGCGTTCCCGCATATCCTGTTTGAATCGTGCGCCTCGGGTGGCGGCCGTTTTGATCCGGGTATTCTGTACTATGCCCCACAGGGCTGGTGCTCGGATGATTCGGATGCAGTGGAGCGCATGCGTATCCAGTATGGCACAAGCTACTGTTATCCAGTCAGCGCGATCGGCGCGCATGTTTCGGCCTGCCCCAACCATCAACTGTTCCGCACCACGCCTATCTCGACCCGCGCCAACGTGGCGTTCTTCGGCACCTTTGGCTATGAGCTCGATCTCAACAAGCTGACCGAAGCGGAACGCGCGCTCGTGCGCGAGCAGATCGCGTTTATGAAGCAGTACCGCGCGGTCATCCAGTTCGGCACTTTCTATCGCCTGCTGTCGCCGTTTGATGGCGGGAATATCATGAGCTGGATGGTCGTCAGTCCGGACAAGCGCACGGCTATTGTCGGCTACTACAAGTTCCTCAATGAGGTCAACGGCCCCTACCGCCGGGTGCGGCTCAAAGGTCTGGATCCTGCATTGGACTATGTCGTCGACGGGAAGGAATCGCACTACGGCGACGAGCTGATGCACATCGGCCTGATCACAACAGACGGTTCTGCCGGCGAATGCCAGCCGGACGACCGTAAAAGCTGCGACTTTGACTCCCGCATTTTTGTGCTGCAGGCGTCCGATCAATAATTCCATAGCAAAGTATACACCGGCAGGACAATTGTCTTGCCGGTGTTTTGTGCTGTATTTTCGCCTTTATCGCGTGGAAAAAACGTACTCGGTGCGGTGGTGCCAGATCTCCCCCACCCGCAGGATGGGCAACGGAAAGCCCGGGCAGGCAAATGCGTTGGGCCAGAACTGAGTCTCCAGACAAAAGCCATGACGTTTGCCATAGACCGCACCGCCTTTTCCGCGCGGCAGATCTGATCCGATAGAGTTGCCGGAATACACCTGCACGCCGGGCATATCCGACCGCAGAGTGAGCTGGATTCCCGTCTGAACGCAGTAAACCACGGCAACAGGACGCATCCCTTCACCCTCTATAATATAGTTGTGGTCGTATCCGCCTGCGCGGCGGATTTGATCAAAACCGCTGTCCCAGCCGTCCGCCATTGGGCGCGGGATACGCAGATCGAGCGGTGTGCCATTCACTGATGCGATCGTTCCATCTGGCGCGCTATATGCGCCGAGCGGCGTATAGCGTCCGGCGTGGACGCACAGCAGCTGCTCACCAACCTCCCCCGCATCGTGCCCTGCCAGATTGAAATAGGCGTGACTGGACAGATTGCAAACCGTGTCTGCATCCGCTTTGGCGGAATAGTCAAGGGCGAGCGAACCGTCCCGCAGGCTATAAGCGACAGTGACACTGAGATTTCCGGGATAGCCCTCCTCTCCGGCTGGACTGTCGTAGTGGAGTAGAAGGCGGTCTGCTTCAACTTTGGCGCGCCAGATGCGCTTGTCCAAGCCGACACAGCCGCCATGCAGATGGTTGATCCCCTTTTCATTGCACGATAGATGATACTCCTGTCCGGTGATGGCGATGCAGCCGGCAGCAATGCGTCCGGCGCAACGGCCGAGCAGCGCGCCAATGTAGCATGACTGCGCTTCGTAAGCTCGAACAGAGTCAAAGCCGAGCACAACATCGATCGGCACGCCATGTTGGTCCGGCACAATCAATGTGCGAATGATGCCGCCCAGTGTCAAAATATCTGCTCGGCAGGCGCCGTCGGTCAGCGTATATTGCTCCACAGACTGTCCGTCTGCAGTTTGTCCAAAGGGGGTGCAGATGATTTCCACATTTATCACATCGCTTTATTGCAGTCTATTGATGCGGATTTTGCCTATGTTCTCAAAAAATGGCGCAGTCTTTCAGCCTGCGGTAAATTTCGGTTCCGTTCTTTCTGCCGAAGTGCCGCAGGGAATCCAGATAGATGACCTTGGGCGAATGCTCTTTTCCGAAAACGATGGAAAGGATATCAGCGAGCATATGCTCGTATTCGGTCCCGGCGAATTGTTCGCGCAGTCTGCTGCGGATCCGCATTCTCTCCTGATGCGCCGCATAGAAGGATTCTATGTTCTCGGTCTGCACCTGCCGCTGGATCCGCTTTGTGCGGTGGTTTGCTTCGTCCGCCGCCAGAATGGCGCCCTCGATGGTCGTGGATTTCACCACACGTCCGACCGATTTGCCGCGCATCCGAACAAATTCACAGACCGCTTTATAGCCCTTGTCCTTGCTGATGATCCCGATGCTCGCGTCCGGCGCGGCGCAGAGTATCTCACCCACGCGGACAGCGATGTAGAAGTCAAGCGCATTTTTGCCGGTCGTTTTCAGCTTGTAGGTTTCCAGCTGGCAGTCTGCGTTTTCGATCTCGGTCAGATAGCGGCGCTCGATATTCCGCGATGATTCGCTGAAAAAGAGGATCAGCGAGTCTTCTGCGCACAGCTGGTCTGCGCCGGACAGGCCGGGATTATGGACATTTTCCAGATCGACCAGAAAGAACATTGTCTCATCGCCTCACAAAACTTTATTTGCTCTCATTATACAGGAATGGAGAATTAAAAACAATGTTTCGGTAAGATTTACAGCGCAGCAAAAGACGCGGGATGCTTCGCAGTACCCGTTATGGTTTTGCGAAGCTCTCTGCCATAAGGCGGACCAGCAGCCCCTGACAGCCTGCCAGTACATCCTGCCATGTGGCCTCAAAGTCGCCCGTATACCAGGGGTCTGCCACATCCCGATCCGGCTGTCCCGCATATTCCATCAGCAGATGCATTTTCCCATCGGGGTCTCCGCCGCAAATACGGCGCATGTTGTGCAGATTCGCACGATCCATGCCGATCAGCAGGTCATATGCCCCGTAGTCTTTGGCCTGGAGCTGACAGGCTGTTTTGCCGGAGCAGCGGATCCCGTGCTCCGCCAGCTTCCGCCGCGCAGGCAGGTAGACAGGATTGCCAAGCTCTTCCCTGCTGGTGGCGGCGGACTGGATAACAAATTGCTTTTCCAACCCGGCTTTTCTGACCAGATCTTTCATGACGAATTCAGCCATCGGGCTTCTGCAAATATTGCCGTGGCACACGAAAAGTATTTTTATCATCTTTTTATAACTCCTCATAAGTCC
>USSI01000224.1 GCA_900557315.1 uncultured Butyricicoccus sp.
CGACAGCTGGAACTGGCAGAAGAACAACCCCGATGGCTACCACACCGTGAAGTAACTTATAAAACCAAAGCACCGCATATTCTCGCCTGAGAGTGTGCGGTGCTTTTTTGTGTCTATATTCTCTATTGACATCCGCTGTCAGTTAGCCTATACTACATTTGTTAACACAGACTAACATACAAGAACGGTACATATAAAAGAAGGCAACGGATATGACGTTAAAAGAGTTACAGATCGGCAAAAGCGCCATAGTGGATGCTGTGGGCGGTGCAGGCGCGTTAGTAGCAAAATGCATCAAAAGCTGTGAAGTGATCGCGTTTGAAGAGCTGGGCTGTGAGTCGGTCAAGCGGCTGACAGTTGAAAACTTCAGCGCGATTGTGTCGCAGGACTGCGTGGGCGGCAACCTGTATACCGAGGGCGTCGCCAGATATAAAAAGTAAGGGTGACCATCAAACGGGACGCGGCTGCAGTGCGGCTGCTCCTTATATAAGGATGTGCGCCTTCGGCGGCAATCCCGCTTCAAACCAAAAGAATAATATCCCTCCATCGGGCATAGGCTTTGCTGAAAGCAGTCCGAGGGGGGGATTTTTTTGAAGCTGGGATTCCGGCATACGGCGTTGCAGGCGGCATGCACGGTGCTGGCGCTGTGTTTTGCCATCGCCCTGCTGCGGCAGGGTGGCGCAGCGCCTGCATTCGGTGCGCAGGAGGGGGTGCAGCTGCCGATCCTGATGTACCACAGCATTTTGAAGGACAGCGCGCGGCAGGGGAATTATGTGGTCTCGCCCGATGTGCTTGCCGCTGATCTGGACGCGCTGCAGGAGCGCGGCTATGAGACGGTGACGGTTTCCGACCTGCTGGCCTATGTGCAGGATGGCGCGCCGCTGCCTGACAAGCCGGTGATGATTACCTTTGACGACGGCTATTACAACAATTATGTCTATGCGTATCCGCTGCTGCAGCAGCGCGGGATGCGGGCGGTGCTTTCCATCATCGGCAGCCAGACTGCGTTCTATACCGAGGACGGAACGGAAAACGCCTACTGGTCCCACCTGCGCCTGGACCGCCTGACAGAGATGCAGGATGTGTTTGAGGTGCAGAACCACTCTTGGAACCTGCACGAATACGGCGAGCGGCGCGGCTGCCTGCGCCGCCGCGGGGAGAACGAGGCAAGTTATGCGAGCCTGCTGCGCGAGGATACGGAGCAGACACAGCAGATGCTCATCGAGGCGGGCCTGCCCGCGCCGCAGTGTTATACCTACCCGTTCGGCGCATGCTCGGAGGAGAGCGAGCGGATTTTACAGGGCATGGGATTTTTGTGTACGCTGGGCTGTGAGGAACGGGTTAATCTGGTGACAAGGGATGCGGGGTGCCTGTATGAAATGGGACGGTTTAACCGGGCGGCCGGGGAAAGCACAGAAAGCTATCTTAAACGGGCATTGGGGGAGTGATAAAGTGGAGGGTATGCGTTTTTCCGAACTCCACTGCCGCGAGGTCATCAACCTGTGCGACGGCGCACGGCTGGGCGAGGTAAGCGACCTGATCTTTGACCCGGTGTGCGGGCAGATTACAGCGATTGTCGTACCCGGGCAGGGCGGGCTGATGGGGCTGTTTTCGCGGGAGGACTGTGTGATCCCGTGGAACTGCATTGAAACGTTGGGGGAAGATTATATTCTGGTAAAAATTCATCGGTAACTGCTGGCATTCCTGTAAACAATATGATAGAATAGGTAGCATATTTACCAGTGGAAAGAGAGGATGTGGATGAAAATGGACAAAAAAAGAAAAATGGGTTATTTGCTGACCATACTTGGCGGCACCTGCTGGGCATGCTCGGGTGCATGCGGACAGTTTCTGTTTGAAAACCGGGGGCTGGACGCCAACTGGGTCGTTACGATGCGCCTGCTGCTGGCAGGCCTGCTGCTGTCGGCCTATTCGGTGGGGCGCTGGCGCAGCAGGGCAGTTGATGTGTTCCGCAGCGCAAAGAGCATAGGCGCGCTGCTGGTGCTGGGGGTACTTGGCCTGGCGCTGTGCCAGTATTCCTATTTCCGCTCGATTGAGCTGTCCAATGCGGCTACAGCAACTACGATGCAGTACACCGGGCTTGTACTGGTCATGGTATGGCTGGTCATCAGCGACAAGCGCATGCCGCGCCGCAATGAGCTGATCGCGGTCGCCTGCGCGGTGGGCGGCGCGTTCCTGCTGGCAACCCACGGCGACCCGTCCCAGCTCGTGCTGTCCAGCGAGGCATTATTCTGGTGCCTGTTGGGCGCGTGTGCGTTCGCGATATACAGCGTGCAGCCGCGCGGCATCATCTCCCGCTTCGGGACAATGCCGGTCACCGGTTTTGGCATGCTGATCGGCGGCCTGGTGATGTGCGTGATCTTCAAGCCGTGGAACCTTGTGGGTGAATGGGACATTGTAACGGTGCTTGGCATGGCGTTTATCGTGCTGTTCGGCACCTTGTGCGCGTTCTGCTGCTATCTGGAAGGCGTGCGCCGTATCGGCGCTGCGCGGGGCAGCATCCTGGCTGCGGTTGAGCCGGTGGTGTCGGCGCTGCTGAGCGTATTCTGGCTGGGCGTGCCGCTTGGCGGCATGGATTTCGCGGGAATTGCGCTGATCGTGGCGGCGATGGTGCTGCTCGCCGGGGATGATAAGGACAAGCCTGATGAACAATCGCGTGAAACCGACGAAAAAATATATGTAGAGGCAGAAAAAGATTGACAAAGCGCGCGGAACGGCGTATACTATTAGAGCACGAATTCGCACACCCTGTGATGAAAGCAGTTGGTGACGGGCCGGATCGGTTCGTTGCTGCTGTCAGATGATCTGGGGTGGAGGAAACAACCAAGGAGGAAAAGAAAATGGCAGTAATTTCTATGAAGCAGCTTCTGGAGGCCGGTGTGCACTTCGGCCATCAGACCCGCCGCTGGAACCCGAAGATGGCGACCTACATCTTCACCGAGCGCAATGGTATCTATATCATTGACCTGCAGAAGACCGTAAAGAAGCTCGAGGAAGCTTACTTCTTCGTACGCGACATGGCCGCCGCCGGCGAGTCCATCCTGTTCGTCGGCACCAAGAAGCAGGCGGAGCGCTGCGGCCAGTTCTACGTGAACGCACGCTGGCTGGGCGGCATGCTGACCAACTTCAAGACCATGCGCACCCGTATCGCGCGTCTGAACCAGCTGCAGAAGATGCAGGCGGACGGCACCTTCGACCTGCTCCCGAAGAAGGAAGTTATCAAGCTCCAGCTTGAGATCGCCAAGCTCGAGAAGTACCTCGGCGGCGTCAAGGAAATGAAGAAGCTGCCCGGCGCGCTGTTC
>USSI01000225.1 GCA_900557315.1 uncultured Butyricicoccus sp.
GACGCGATAGGCATACACCGCACCCTGATCGTCGCGGGACGTGCTGTTTTCGTCCAGCAGAAGGCCGTCCGTATTGCGTGCGGCCTCTATGCCTGCGATTGTGCAGACGATGTCGCCGTTTTCCATATGATACGCGGGCGGCAATACATCCCACGCTGCATCTGCAAACTGTTCGCGCGTGAACACGTCCTGGTCGAGCAGTTCCTGCGCCAGCGTCTCATCGGAAGTGCCGTCCGCCGTATAAGGCAGGGTCAGCGCCCGTACGGACAGATAGGACGCGATGCCGCGCTTGATCGGCTGCTCACGCAGCGTCTCCATGTTCAGCAGCTCGTTCTCGGTCAGAATCCCCGCCTGTTCATATGCATCCCCGCCGGTCAGTGCGCGCGACAGGAAGGTAACATACTGTACGGTTGTCGTTTCCTGCGCCGCGCCGTATTGATCCGCGGACACGCCCTTTGTCAGCCCGTTTCCATACAGATAACCAACATAGGGGTCGGCCCATCCGGGCACATCGGCAAACGGATGGCTCCAGTCCCCGGCGAGCGCCTGCTCCTCGCCGCCCAAAAAGCGGACAAGCATGGCCGCAGCTTCATCGCGCCGCAGCACGCGGTCGAGTTCGAAGCCGTCCTGCGTCCCGCGGAACAGGCCGAGGTCATACAGCATCTGCGCCCGCGCCTGCGGATCGCCGTTGATCTCCTCGTCACAATAGGGCATCTCGTACGTTACATTTGCATTTGGGACACGATATGCACCCGCGCCGGATGCGAGCAGCCCTGCTGTCAAAGCTGCGCAAACCAGTTTTTTCATTTCATTCCCCCCTTATAGTCAGGAACCCACGCCGGCGCCAAGCGCATCCAGCCGCGCCTGCTCGCGGGCGCGCTCCTCCTCGGTATAGCCAGCAAAGCCTCGTCCGGGCGGGTTGAGCAGCGCGCGCAGCTTGCCGTTCTCGATCGCGTATTCGTAGGAATGGTAATCCGCCATCCCCATCACATAGGTATACTGCACGCGCACCTCGCCCGCCTCTGCGCAGGTGATCCTGTCAAAGTTCAGCCCATGCGCCGGCTCGTTTGTAAGCAGCATGGTTTCCGTGCCGTCCTGCGCAATGCGCACGGCTTCGGTCCCGGCGAGCGTATACGTCCCTGCCCCGTAATAGCCGGGGCGCTCCTCCGCCGGGGAGGTCAGCAGCACATAGCTATGATCCGCCGGGTCCACCGCACAGTCATAGACCGGCCGGTCTGTGATCTGAACCAGCTCTCCCTTCTCTGCGCGGTACAATCCTGCCGTACCCCAGGCGAGGCCGTCTTGATGGCGAAGCATTTTCGGCGCGTACTGGCTGCACCAGTAGTCCAGTGACTCCGCATCCAGATTATCCGGCATGGGGTACTGGTTTTCCACCGTATAGCTGCCTGCCGGCGCGCCGTCCCACGTCCAGCCGGAGATCACCGTGTGTGCGGGCGTTATGTTTTCCATCACGAGCAGGTCGCCGTCCAGAATGCCGTGCAGGCTGCCGCCCGCCGCAACCGGCAGCGCGGCAAGCCCCTCCCCATCAAGGCGGTAAAACGTGTTGTCCCCGGTCTGGAACACACATCCGTTTTCCCCTTGCAGGCTCTGCACCATGCGGAATGCGCCGATGCCCGGCACCGGTTCCAGCGCATCGCCGCGCACCGCATACAGGGTGCCTGTCCCGCTTTCCCAATCGGTCAGCGCGAAATAATCCGTCCCGCCGGCATAGCCGACTTCGGTCATCCGGCAGCCTGCCGCCCAGCGGCCGAGTTCGGTCGCTTCCAGCGTCACAGGGTCAAGCCGGTAAAACACATAGGCTTCGTCTTCGCTGTCCATATAGCCATATAGCTGGTTCAGCGTCTTGCTGCTATATGCGAGATATATCCGGTCATCCGCACAGCGCGCCACCGGCACGCCCGCAATCTCGCAGGAGAGCACATACGCCGGGTCGCCTGCGCCGTTCAGCGGGCTTCTCCCATATTGCCGCGGCAGGACATCCCACGCGGCCTGCTTCAGCTGCTCTGCGGTCAACACGCCCCGGTCGATCAGTTTTTCCGCAACAGACCAGCCGTTCAGGTCGTTGTATTTGGTGTAATATTCACCCAGCAGCCGCGCCGAAAGGGACACTGCGTCCCCGCGGACAAAGCCCGCTTTGTCGCATTCTTCCTCTTCCTTTTCTCCAAACCGGAGCAGGAAGTCATAGGAATCCTCATCCGTTGCCGCGCGGGCAAGGAAGGTACAATATTGCCCGCAGGTCACGTTTTCCTCCGCGCCGTAAACCGTTTCGGACACGCCGCGGGTCAGCCCGCTCTCATACAGCCAGCCGACGTACTTGTCCACCCAGTCCGGCACATCGGTAAACGGGTGCTCCCACTCTCCTGCGAGGGCGGTTTGCTCCGCACCAAGAAAACGCGTCAGCATCGCCGCGGCCTCCGCGCGGGTCATGGGCTTGTCCAGCTCGAACCCGTTTTCCGTGCCCCGGAACAGGCCGAGGCCGCACAGCATCTGCGCCTGCGCCTCGGTATCGCCCGGATAGCCGTTGTCGATCGTGCCGACATTTGCCGCCCCCGCGGCGCACGTCAGCAGCATGAGTGCAAAACCGATGGAAACCAGCTTTTTCATATACCTCTATCCCCTTTCGGTATACCAGCGGGTGTATTTATGCAGTTTTGAACGGTTTCACACTTACTTCAGTTTTTCCTTGACCTCGTAGGTCAGCTTTTCGATGAACTCGGAAAGCTCCATGGGCGTAGTCTCGCCGGTCTTGCGCTCGCGCACCGAGATGATGCCCTTTTCCTCGTCCTTGTCGCCGATGACGATCATATACGGCACCTTGTGCACCTGCGCCTCGCGGATTTTGTAGCCGATCTTCTCGTTGCGGTCGTCCATGGTCACGCGGAAGCCCGCCTCGGTCAGCTGCCCTACCACCTCCTGCGAGCAGGGCACGTTGCGGTCGGTCATGGGCATGACGCGCACCTGCTCGGGCGCCAGCCAGGTCGGGAACGCGCCTGCAAAATGCTCGGTGATGACGCCGATAAAGCGCTCGATCGAACCGAGCACCACGCGGTGGATCATGATCGGGCGGTGCTTCTCGCCGTCCGCGCCGGTATACTCAAGCTCGAAGCGCTCGGGCAGCTGGGAGTCCAGCTGGATGGTGCCGCACTGCCAGGTACGGCCGAGCGAGTCCGCGAGATGGAAGTCCAGCTTGGGGCCGTAGAACGCGCCGTCGCCCTCGTTGACGACATAGTCCTTGCCCATCTCGGTGATGGCTTCCTTGAGAATATCCTGATTGTGCTCCCACTGCTCGACCGT
>USSI01000226.1 GCA_900557315.1 uncultured Butyricicoccus sp.
ATATCTCGCTCGAGGACGACCTGATGCGTCTGTTCGGCTCGGAAAAGATCCAGAACATGATGAACACCCTCGGCATCGAAGAGGATGAGCCGATCGACCAGAAAATCCTGTCCGGTGCGATCGAAAACGCGCAGAAAAAGATCGAATCCCGCAACTTTGCCACCCGTAAGCACGTGCTCGAGTACGACGACGTGCTGAACACCCAGCGTCAGACCATCTACGCGCAGCGCCTGCAGGTGCTCGAGGGCAAGGACGTCAAGGACAATATCATGGGCATGATCGACGACACCATCGCCCGCGCAGTGCACGCCGCGATCGGCGAGCACAACGTCATCACGCAGGACATGGTCGAGCAGGCGCGCCGCCCGTTCATCGGCCTGTTCCTGCGCCCGGAGGACTGCACCTTCACGCCCGAGGAGTGCGACGACCTGACCGCCGAGCAGCTGACAAACGTGCTCGCGGACCAGGCGCACAAGGTATATGAGGCCAAGGAGCAGATGCTCGGCGCGCCGATCATGCGCGAACTCGAGCGCGTGGTGCTGCTCAAGAACGTAGACAGCAAGTGGATGGACCACATCGACGCGATGACCGAGCTGCGGAACGGCATCGGCCTGCGCGCCTACGGCCAGCATGACCCGGTCGTGGAGTACAAGCGCGAGGGCTTCGATATGTTCGACGCGATGATCGACGCCATCCGCGAGGACACCATGCGCATGATCTTCCTGGCGCAGGTGCGCACGCGCGAGGAACCCAAGCGCGAGCAGGTCGCCAGGGAAACCTCGGCCGCGGGCGCGTCCGACGGCACGACCAAGCCCGAACCCAAGCGCGTGGGCAAAAAGATCGGCATGAACGACCCCTGCCCGTGCGGCAGCGGCAAGAAGTACAAAAAATGCTGCTACCTCAAGGCGGATAACCCGTATAAATAAGCCGCCGGATGCGGCGCCCTTCCCGCGAAGGCGCGTCGCCGCGCAGCGCGCAAAATGCCAAGCAAAAAGCGGAAACCGGTTTCGGTTTCCGCTTTTTTGCGCCCTGTCCGTCAGCCGATCATGTGTCCGACGTTATGCGCCGCCTTGTGCATCGCGTGTTCGGCTTTGTTCGCCGCGTGCTGTGCGCTGCGCCGCACCGAGGGGTTCATCATCGCCCCCGCCGCCACCATGGAAACCACTGCGCCCGCGACCGCACCCGTCGCAATGCCCGAAATAAAGGGTGATACATGCATAATCTGTCCGCCGCCTTTCCAAAATAGTTTTATCACAGGCGGAAAACCGTCCGCGCGCCCGCTTTGCCGGCCTTTTGCGCCATCGTTTTCCGTTTCTTGCCACGATACCGCAAAACCTGCCCGCAAAGCTCCGCCGCCCGCCGCTTCCGCCGTGCAGTTAGTGTGTCCGCTTTTCGTCCAGACTTGCATGTGTGCGGCGGCAACAAAAATTGCATGAAAAAACAAATTTATTTTGCCTAATCGACTGTTTACAAAAACTGCCGCATACGATATAATAACGATAATAACGCAGTACCCGGCAGATGCAGCCTGCGCCGGGCGCTGCCCTATGATGAGAACAATCCGCCTTTAACCGCGGCCCGTGAGCCGCCAAGGCAGAAAACAGTGCATACGCCGTCAGCCGCGCAATGGGGGACAGGTGTAATTTGAGGTACGGCTTTCTGCTGATGTTTTGCGGAAGGCTGCTTTTTTTGCAATTTTTTCCGATGGGAGGTGGCAGGATGGCCGAACAGAAGGCCGCCATCATGGACGCGGACGGCGTGCGCCGCGCGCTGACCCGCATCGCGTTTGAGATCATCGAAAAAAACAAAGGCGTGGAAAACCTGCTGCTCGCCGGGGTGAAAACGCGCGGCGTATTCCTGGCACAGCGCATCGCCCAAAAGCTCGGCGAGGTCGAAGGGAACGCCCCGCCCGTGCTCGAACTGGACGTCACCCCGTGGCGGGACGACAAGCCGCGGGACGGAAAACCGCTGCCGGCGTCCGACCCGCGCATCGAGGGCGCGACGGTCGTCGTTGTGGACGACGTGCTGTACACCGGCCGCACCGCCCGCGCCGCGATCGAGGCCGTGTCCAACGGCGCGCGCGCCGCGCGCATCCAGCTCGCCGTGCTGGTGGACCGCGGGCACCGCGAAATCCCCATCCGGCCGGACTACACCGGCAAAAACCTGCCGACCTCGCGCGAGGAGCGCGTGAGCGTCCGCCTGACTGAGGTGGACGGGGCGGACAACGTCGTTATTTTAAGCAACAAGGGATAGATCAACCGCTTGCAGTCATGAAGGGAGAATATCATGTCGATCCAAACACTGGTAGAGAAAATCAAGGAAAAGGGCAACCCGACCGTCGCAGGCCTGGACGCCCGTCTGGAGTACATCCCGCAGCACATTTCCAGACGCAATATGATGCTGCACGGCGAGACCCTGCGCGCCGCAGCGGAGAGCGTGGTCGCGTTCAACTGCGGGCTGATCGACGCGCTGTGCGACATCGTCCCGGCGGTCAAGCCGCAGGCGGCGTATTATGAACTGCTGGGTTCCTACGGCGCAATGGCGCTCAAGGAAACCATCGACTACGCGCACGCCAAGGGTATGTACGTCATCGGCGACATCAAGCGCAACGACATCGGTGCGACCGCGACCGCGTACGCCGAAGCCTACCTCGGCAAGACCCGCGTGGGTGACACCGAGATCGCGCCCTACGGCTGCGACAGCGTGACCGTCAACGGCTATCTGGGCACGGACGGTGTGGAACCCTTCCTCAAGGAGTGCCGCGCGCGCGACAAGAGCCTGTTTATGCTGGTCAAGACCTCCAATCCGTCCTCGGGCGAGCTGCAGAACCGCGACATGGAAGGCAAGCCGCTGTACGCCCGCATGGCGGAAATGGTCGCCAAATGGGGCGAGGGGCTGGATACCCCGTGCGGATATAACCAGGTCGGCGCGGTTGTCGGCGCGACCTACCCGGAAGAGCAGAAGATCGTCCGCGAGCTGCTGCCCAAGAGCTACTTCCTCGTGCCGGGCTACGGCGCACAGGGCGCGACCGCGAAGGATATCGCCAACGCCTTCAACGACGACGGCCTCGGCGCGATCGTCAACTCCTCGCGCGGCATCATGTGCGCGTGGAAAAAGACCGGCAAGGACGGCGAGGACTACAAGGAGGCCGCCCGCGCGGAAGCCATCCGCATGCGGGATGAGATCGTCGCAGCAATAAAATAAATGGAGAATGAAAAATGGATGATGGGGAATGGACATACATTTTCCATTCTCCACGCTCAATCCTCAATTTTCACGATATAGGACTGGAGATATGATAT
>USSI01000227.1 GCA_900557315.1 uncultured Butyricicoccus sp.
AGCCTGAGGACACGCTGTGCTTTACACGGTCGGCTTCTTCCGCACGTTTGCCGGAGTTCCAGTGATCCATGGTTCCAACCAGATAGCCGGTAATCCGCCGGATACGCTCAACCGGGCGGTATGCATAAGTATAGTGAAGCTCTACTTCCTCTCCATCTGCAACAATATCCAGCGTTTTAAGCGTGCGGCCGCCTAGCTTTTTCTGCACATAGGCGATATATGCCTCTATTTCCTGCTGTTCCAAGTTTTCCCCTACCGCAGTTACCTTTATCATATCCAACCCCCCTGTATTTATTTCCGGTCTTCTTTACTTTTCTTTCTCTTTACCGATTGGTTGCGGCCTGTTTCAGGCTTTCACAGGCGGCATGGCTTTCGTTTTGTGACTCCATTGTAGGGGACGGCAGGCGCAAAGGCAAGCCATAGTTATGGCACTGTTGTCCAACCCGAATGGTGCCACAGCGCATCGTCTTGGGCAAACCCACCAATCCCCTTCGTCCATTTTAGTCTATCTGTCCAAAACCATGCGTCCCGCCCCCGCCTGCGGCGCAGATTTGGCACCATCGGTAAGGGACAAATTTGCTGAACGCCAATCCTTATATCTTTTTGCGGCCGGCTGTGCTATAATAACTGCATCACACCCGCAATATTGCGGGTAGAAAGGGGGTCATCCGGTGGAGCGTCAAAACCGTCTGCCCATGCTCACCGATAACGGCCGCAGGCTGATCCGCAAGCTGGCGGACTTGCCGCCGGTGTGGCTGACCGCGGCGGCGCTGGGGGAAAGCATCGGCGTGAGCCGCCGCACGGTCATGCGCGAGCTGCCCGGCATGGAGAAATGGATGCAGGCGGCGGGCTTCCGCCTGGTCCGCAGCCCCGGGCAGGGCGTGCGGCTCGACGAGGACGAGAGCCGGCGCGCCGCCCTGCGTGCGCTGCTTGCGGCACCGTGCTGTCCAAAAACGAGCGCATCGACCGACTGCTCTCCCTGCTGTTCGCGGCGGACGGGCCGGTCAAAACCCAATGGCTCGCGGAAAAGCTGGATATTTCCGAGCACACGCTGACAAACGACTTAAATGAGGCCGGCGACTGGCTGCTGGCGCGCGGGGTGGACATCAAGCGCCGCGCTGGAGTCGGTGTTTGGCTGGACGGCACGCCGGAAAACCTGCGCCGCGCCATGGGCATCCGCCTGCGTCCCCAGCTGGCCCAGCTGGACTGGCAGCACTTCGCGGAAAACAGCCCGGGCGGCTCGACGCTCGACCTGCTCGACCAGAAGGATGTGCAGGCTGTTGCCCGCGTGCTGCAGGGCTTTGAACGCAGCGGCCGGTTTGTGTTCAGCGACAGCGCGTTTGTCTCGCTCGTGCTGCACCTGACGCTGCTCGCCGGGCAGGTGCGCAGCGGCGCCCTGCCGGTAACCGGCCCGCGCGGCGCGGCCGGACGTGACGCCGCCGCGCTGCAGGTCTCGCTCGAGGGCGCATTGGGCGTGCGTCTTCCCGCCGGGGAGGCCGCCTATCTGGAACATTACCTCAAAGCCGCCTCTGGCGAACAGGATTGGGACGATCCGGAGGAACTGCGCGTCAGCCAGCTTGCCGCCCTGCTCATCCGCGGCATGGAACGCGAAACCGGCGTGGAACTGACCGGCTTCTCCACCTTCCGCACCGATTTGTGCGCGCATCTGCGGCCCATGCTGCTGCGCATGGCGCGCGGCGAACGCATCGAAAACCCGCAGCTTGAACCCGTGCGCACCCAGTACCCCGCCCTGTGGGCTGCGGTGCGCCGCGCGTGCGACGATGCGGCGCGCACGCTCCGTCTGCCGCCGATATCGGATGAGGAAGCCGGGTTCCTCACCATGCACTTTGGCGCCGTGCTTGAAAAGTGCGAGCAGGCCCGGCGGCGATTGCACGCAGTGGTTGTCTGCCCCATGGGGATGGCGACCAGCCGCTTCCTGACCAGCCAGCTGGACCGGGAATTCCCGGACATCGCGGTCGAACGGATGTGTCCCATGCGCGGGCTGGACCCGGATGCCCTGCGCGAAGAAGGCATCGGGCTGATTATCTCCACTGTGCCGCTGCATGTGGACTTCCCACATATTATCGTCAGCGCCGTTTTACAGGAAAAAGACCGCATCCTGCTGCAAAACGCCGTCCAGGCCTTCCGCAGCCAGTCTGCAGCGTCCGGTGCGCAGGCCGCTCCCCACCCTGCCGACCTGCGCTATGCGGGAGCGCTGAGCGCCTGCATCGTCGGCCTGCTGGACGCCATGGCGATTGCGGACGTCCCTGCGCCGCGCACCCGGCAGGATATGATCCGCGCAGCGGCGCGGCTGTTCGCCCGCACGCCGCAGGACGCACGCGTGATCGAAAGCGCGCTTGCACGCCGCGAGGCCCTGGGCGACACCTACATCCCGCCTCTGCGCGCGCACCTGCTGCACTGCAAAACCGCCGCCGTGGACGGCTGCCGCCTCGGCTACCTGCGCCTGCCGCACCCCATCATGGAAAACGGCCGTGAACTCCTCGGCGCGATGGTCATGCTGGCCCCTGACCGGCCCGAGCCGGTCTGGCAGCGCGTCATGCAGGAGGTCAGCGCCGCGCTGATCGACCGCCCCGCCCTCGTGGAGGCCCTGCGCGCGGGCGACCGGGAAACAGCTGCAAAGCTGCTCGAGGATGACCTCAGCCTGCGCTTCAGCCGTGAACTGAGCGGAAAATAGGTCCGCGCATCCTGATATGCGTCCAAACAGACCCGTCGGAATGGTTTCCGGCGGGTTTGGTTATTTTGGATAAAAACGAAAGCGAAAAATTGTTGTTTCAACAGTTGCAAAGCAAATAGATTGTTGTTATTATAATTACAGGCTTTCGTTTTGAATATCAGCAGGGTGCGCAGTATGCCGCACCAGCAGGAGGTAATGACGTGATCGTTACAGTAACACTCAATCCCGCACTGGACAAAACGGTGGAGATACCGGACTTTTCGCTCGATGCGGTCAACCGCATCACCACCATACGCACCGACCCGGGCGGCAAAGGCCTGAATGTCTCCAAAGTGATCGCCAAGCTGGGCGGCACGAGCACCGCGGTCGGCGTGCTCGGCGGCACAACCGGCCGCCGCATCGCGGACGCGATGGACGCGCTCGGCATCGCCTGCAATTTCACCTTCGTCGAGGGCGAGACCCGCACGAACCTCAAGGTCATCGACCCGGCGAGGCACACCAATACCGACCTGAACGAACCCGGCCTGACCGTGACACAGGACACGCTGGACGGCATGCTCGCGGCGCTCATTTCGTCCAT
>USSI01000228.1 GCA_900557315.1 uncultured Butyricicoccus sp.
TTCCCGGTGGGGAAAACCTTTATGATTAAGCCCTCCTGGGAGACGGTGGACGACACGCAGGGCCGCCGCATCCTGGAGATCGACCCGGCGTCCAGCTTCGGCACGGGCAGCCACGACACGACCCAGCTGTGCATGGCCGCGCTGGAAGATTGCGTGAAGCCGGGCGACAAGCTGCTCGATATGGGAACTGGTTCGGGCATCCTCGCCATCGCGGCGGCGATGCTGGGCGCGGATGTGCGCACGGTGGTCGATATCGACGAAAACTGCCTGAAGACCGCGCAGGAGAACGCGGAGAAAAACCATGTTTCGATCGGCCGCGGCCTGTGCGGCGACGCGCTGCGCGACCAAGCGCTCGCGCAGGACATCGGCGCGGGGTATGACATCATTGTTGCCAACATTGTGGCGGACGTCATCATCGGCATGACGCCGCTGTTCTGGGACAAGCTGGTTCCCGGCGGTACGCTGATCTGCTCGGGGATCCTCAACGAGCGTGCGGACGAGGTGCGCGCGGCGCTCGAACGGCAGGGATTTGCGATTTCCGCGCACGAAAACAGCGACGATTGGAGCGCTTTTACCGCAAAAAAGTGATTCACGGATTGTTCACTTGCCAAACGGATGTTTTTTTGCTAAAATAGGAAAGGTTCATTTTTACCATGCCAAGGTTTTTTGTGGACGGGCCGCCGGAAGACGGCATGCTCGTTTTGCGCGGCGAGGACGCGCACCACGCAGGGCGCGTGCTGCGGCTGCGCCCGGGGGAAGCCGTCACCCTGTGCGACGGCAGAGGCACGGATTACGACTGCACGGTCGAAACGGTGGAAAAGGACGCGGTGGCCTGCCGCGTACAGGACAGCCACCCGGCGGATACCGAGCCGAAGCAGCGCCTGACGCTGTACATGGCCCTGCCGAAAGGCGACAAGATGGAGTTTATCGTGCAGAAGGCGGTTGAGCTGGGCGCGAGTGAAATTGTGCCCTATCTGTCCAAAAACTGCGTTTCCCGTCCGGATAAGACGGATAAAAAGGTGGAGCGCTGGCGCAAGATCGCCTCGGAGGCCGCCAAACAGTGCGGCAGGGGCGTGCTGCCCGTGGTGTCCGGGGTGCTGCCCGTGGCGGAGGCGTTTGCGCGGGCGGCGCAGAGCGAGACCGCGCTGTTCCTTTACGAAAATGAAAACAAAACCGGCCTGCGCGACGCGCTCGCGGCGGGCCTGGGAAAAACGGTTTCGCTGATGGTCGGGCCGGAGGGCGGGTTTACCCCCGCCGAGGCCGAGGCTGCAAAGGCCGCGGGGCTTGTCAGCGTGTCGCTGGGCACGCGCATCCTGCGGTGCGAAACTGCGCCGGTCGCGGCGCTTGCCGCCGTGCTGTATGCGGGCGGCAATATGTGAGTATCAAAAGAGGGAGTGTAGGCATTGGCCAAAAGCAATGTAGGCAAAAAGCCAATCAGTGAGGAAGAATATACCACCAATAAGGTGCTGACGGTATTCAGCGTCTGCCTGCTGGGCGTGCTGGTGCTGATGGTTCTGCAGCGCCTGCTGGATTACGCCGATACCTGGCGGATCGGCCGGATTACGGTCGGTGTGCTGCTTGCCGCCGGCGTGGCCGGCATCATCTGGGGCATCGTCCTGTTGGCGCGTGAGCTTTCGGGGAAGCGCGAAAAGGGCCGCCGCATTATCTGCGGCCGCAATGTGCTGATTGCCAGCGTGATCCTGACGCTGTGCATGGTGCTGATCGGCTATGTGGGTACGCAGCCGATCAAGATGCTGTACGTGATCCTGCCGGTGCTCGCGGTGTACTATCTGATTTACCATTCCTATGCGCCGGAGTTCTTCCTGATCGCGCTGGACAGCGGCATTGCGCTCGGCCTGATGTGGCTGACGCACCGTTCGCTCGCCACGCCGGAAAACGCCTGGAGGGCGTATGCGGCGCTTGGCATTGCGGCCGTGCTGACGGTGGTGCAGCTGGCCTGCATCTGGAAGCTGCGCGGGCAGAAGGGGAAATTCAAGCTGCGCGGCAGGACGGTTGACTCGCATTTCAGCCGCAACGCCTATACCATGCTGACGATTACCCCGCTGCTGATGACCGTCCTGGTGGCGGCGGTGCTGCTTGCGCCCAACCATATGCTGATTGCCATGGGCGTAGCGGCGGCATATCTGTTTGTCACGGCGGTATACTATACTGTTAAGCTGATGTAATCCATGAGCAGGCTTTACTGGCGGACGGCTTGGCCGTCCGCTTTGTCATAGCGGAGGGGGACAGGGCATGAAGCGTTTGGCCGGCATATTGATGGTGCTGCTGCTGTTGGGCAGCGCGGCGGCGCTGTGGTATCCGCGTGCCTCTGCGCCCCATGTGCAGAGCGCATTCGAGGCGGCGGCGCTGCTGGAGCAGGATGTGCGGGCAGGCGGGGACGGTGTGCGGTTCCGCTCGGAGGAGATCGACCCGGACGAGGTCTACCGTGCGCTGGAGGCGCGCTATCCCTATGCCTTCGCGCTGCATGCGACCACCCGGCCCGACCGGACAACTGAACTGCGCGTCGAGGTCTCGCGCATGGCGCGGCAGGAGCAGGCGCGGGAATATGCGCAGGCGCTTGCAGCGGAAAGCGTATCCGAGGGGATGACCGAGGCGGAAAAGCTGCGCGCCCTGCACGATGCGCTGGTGCGCCTGTGCGAATATGACCTGGATACGGCGCAGGAGCCTGCGCCGGACGGTGCGAGCGCGCCTTTTGCAGCCGACGGCGCCCTGCTCGACCACAAGGCCGTATGCGCGGGCTATGGGCGCGCATACGGTATGCTGTGCGAGGCCGCCGGGCTGGAAACCGTCTACGTCGCGTCCGAGGAGATGAACCACGGCTGGAATGCCGTGCGCCTGGACGGCCAGACCTGGTATATCGACTGCACGTTTGACGACCCGGTGCCCGACCGCGGCGCGTATGTGTCCGACCAGTATTTTCTGGTGAGCGCAGATGAGCTTGCCGGGACACATGTCTGGGATGAATCGTTCTATGAACAGCTGCTCGACAGCATGGGAAAATAAATTTAATAAAATCTTAAAAAACGCTTGACATGGCGGGGGGCAAGGGTTATAATATACATCGTCGCCGGCGAACGGGCGACGCAGGGAAACGGCTCATGGCGGTATAGCTTAGTTGGCTAGAGCGTTCGGTTCATACCCGAAAGGTCATTGGTTCAAGTCCAATTACCGCTACCATTTTCCTTTGGCCCGTTGGTCAAGCGGTTAAGACACCGCCCTTTCACGGCGG
>USSI01000229.1 GCA_900557315.1 uncultured Butyricicoccus sp.
TGGGGAGAGGATGCCTGTGCAAGTACAAATCAGGGCATATGAACCGGCGGACGCGGCAGATGCCGCCGCCATCTGGAATGAGGTGGTGGAGGAGGGCGTCGCCTTCCCGCAGACCGAGCTGCTGACCCCGGAAAGCGGCCATGCATTTTTTTCCGGGCAGACCTTCACCGGGCTGGCGTATGACACACAAACCGGCGAGACCGTCGGCCTGTATATTCTGCATCCGAACAATGTCGGCCGCTGCGGGCACATCTGTAACGCGAGCTACGCGGTGAAGAACGGCCTGCGCGGGCAGCACATTGGGGAAGCGCTTGTGCGGCACTGCATGGCGCAGGCGAAAGCACAGGGCTTCGGCATTTTGCAGTTCAACGCAGTGGTGAGGACCAATCTGCCCGCGCTGCGGCTGTACGAAAAACTGGGCTTTGTGCCGCTGGGCATCATCCCGGGCGGCTTCCGCATGAAGGATGGTGCCTACGAAGATATCATCCCGCATTATCATGTCCTGTAAGTGCAAAGGATAAGCATATAACGGGGGAAAACCCGGTCGAAAACCGTCGGCTGGCAAAATTTTTCGTCGGTATATTCCGCCCGGCGGCAGGGGAAAATCCTGATAGAATGCACGGCTGGTGCAAAGGACAGGAGGTTTTTTCATGCAGACCAGGGTTGAGATTTGCGGGGTGAATACATCGGGGCTGCCGGTCCTGTCGGCCAAAAAGACCGACGAGCTGCTGCGCCGCACAGCGGACGGGGACAAGCAGGCACGCGACGAACTGATACAGGGCAATCTGCGGCTGGTGCTGAGTGTGATCCAGCGGTTTCAGGGGCGCGGCGAGTCGCCGGACGACCTGTTTCAGGTGGGCTGCATCGGCCTGATGAAGTCAATCGACCATTTTAACACCGAACTTGGCGTGCGTTTTTCCACCTATGCCGTGCCGATGAACGTACATTCGGGAAATCCCTCCGGAGAATACATAAAAAGACCGCAATAAGGAGAACAACATGCTATTTTGCAATATTGATCTGTTGGACGAGAATTTCCATCTCAAGCGCGGACAGTATGTCGGCGTTAAGGACGGTGCCATTGCTTATATTGGTGACACCGCCCCGGCGGAGGACTATGGCGAATCATATGACGGCCGCCACCGCCTGCTCCTGCCCGGATTTTACAATGTGCACAGCCATGCGCCTATGACGCTGCTGCGCGGCTATGCGGAAAACCTGCCGCTGCAGCGCTGGCTGAACGAAAAGGTCTTCCCGTTTGAGGACAAGCTGAGCGAGGAGGCTGCGTACTGCGGCACGCAGCTTGCCATTGCAGAAATGCTCGCATCGGGCACGGTTTCGTTCACGGATATGTATTTCTTCCTGGACGGCATGACCAAGGCCATTTTGGAAAGCGGCATCAAATGCAACCTGAGCCGTGGCCTGACCGTGTTTGACGACAGCGATTATGAGCAGACCGCCGCCTATCGCGACAACCTGCGCCTGCTGGACGAGTGGCACGGCATGAACAACGGCCGCCTGCTGGCTGACCTGTGCATCCATGGCGAGTATACCTCCACGCCCAAGGTGGTGGAGGCGGTTGCGGCACAGGCCAAGGCGCGCGGCGCACGTATGCACATCCACCTTTCCGAAACGCAGGCCGAGCACGAGGAATGCAAGCAGCGCCATGGTATGACGCCTGCGGCATATATGCAGGCGCGCGGTGTGTTTGATGTTCCCACAACTGCGGCGCACTGCGTTTGGCTGGAAGGGGAGGACTTTGACGTCCTGAAGGCGCACGGCGTGACCGTGGCCTGCTGCCCGGCGAGCAACCTGAAGCTGGCGTCCGGCTATGCCAATGTACCGAAAATGCTCGAGATGGGCATTCACGTCGCGCTCGGCACGGACGGCGCGGCCTCCAACAATAATTTGAACATCTTACAGGATATCTATCTGTTTGCAGTTGCATATAAGGGCTATTACCATGATTCGACGCTGATTACCCCGGCGCAGGCGCTGTACGCGGCGACGCGCGCGGGCGCGCTCTCACAGGGCAGAGAGGACAGCGGCCGGCTCGCGGTTGGCTGCAAAGCCGACCTGTGCGTTATCAATACGGATACGCCGCAGTTCACGCCCATGACCGACGCGGCGTGCAACGTGGTCTATGCCGCGCAGGGCGCGGACGTGCGCCTGACGATGGTGGACGGCGAGGTGCTCTACCGCGACGGCGAATTCAAGACGATCGACATCGAAAAGGCAAAAGCAGAGGCGCAGCGGCATACGGATGCCATCCTGCGCAGCTTATAAGGAGGGGAAGGCTATGGCAACCAGAAAACAGGTGGAGGAATCGGTTTCGTATTTGCAGGGCAGGCTGCCGTTTGCGCCGGAGATCGGCCTGGTGCTCGGCTCCGGGCTGGGCCCGCTCGCTTATGAATTGGAAGATGCGGTCCACATCTCATATGGGGATATCCCGCATTTCAAAACCTCTACCGCGCCCGACCATGCCGGCAAGCTGGTATGCGGTACGCTCGCAGGCAAGCGGGTGCTGTGTATGCAGGGCCGCCTGCACGGGTATGAGGGCTATGCGCCGGATGAAATTGCATATCCGGTATATGTGATGAAAGCGCTCGGCGTGCACGCGATGGTGCTGACCAATGCCTCGGGCGGCATCAATACATCTTTTTCCGTTGGGGATTTCATGCTGATCGAGGATCATATCAACATGACCGGCAAAAGCCCGCTGACCGGGCCGAATGACAACGGCCTCGGTACGCGTTTCCCGGACATGACCTTTGCTTACGAACCCGGTCTGCGCGATCAGGCGCTTGCCGCCGCGCAGGACTGCGGGCTGATACTGCGCCGTGGCGTATACTGCGGCGTAAACGGACCGCAGTTTGAGACACCGGCGGAAATCCGTATGTTCCGCGCAATGGGTGCGGACGCGGTCGGCATGTCTACGGTGTTCGAAGTGATCGCCGCGGCACATTGCGGCCTGCCGGTCGTTGCGGTCGCGATGATTACCAATATGGCGGCAGGCGTGCTGATGCAGCCGCTCTCCGGCGAGGAGGTCAATGAAATTGCGGCGCAGCGCGGCGCAGGATTCCGCCGTTTCATCACTGCATTGGTCGAAAAAATTTAAGTAAAAATTTTTTCAAAAAAGTGTTGACATTGGGTATATTCTGCGATATACTATAAAAGCTGTCGCGAGTGACAACAAACGACAGCGGCTTCGAGGTGTGGCTCAGCTTGGTAGAGCGCTTCGTTCGGGA
>USSI01000230.1 GCA_900557315.1 uncultured Butyricicoccus sp.
CCCGTTGGTACACCGGTCGGGCTCGTTTCAAGTCATGCCCCCGTGAGGGGGCATCTGCATTTTTGACCAAAAATTGCTTAGTTGTTTCAGCAGAAATGCAGAATATCTTTTGTGCAATCGGCGATCCCCAAAAGCAGGATAGCAGTATTGCACAATACAGAAATAGTTTTATTATTTGTTTTGCTGGAATTCTGCTGCGCGAACCTGGCGTGGTTTGATGGACGGCGGAGGTTCGCGCAAAGTCAGAGCATCAGCACGTCATCCTGCTCATACCGCAGTTGCTTCCCCATGGATTCGATGCGGGGACGCCAGTTACTTCCCAGACGGTACAGGCGCACGGAGTCCTTTTCCATATCAATGGTTTGCTCCAGTTTGGCACGAAGCTGAGCCAGCTGGGCGGGATCGACCAGCAGTTCGAATACAGAATTTTGTACGCGGCAGCCGAGCGCTTCACAGATTTTTGCCACCTTCCGTAATCGTTTTGCACCGGCAGCGTCAGTGGTGTTCACGTCATAGGACAGGACGATCATCACAGTGCATCACCTCCACAAAAACGGTGGGTATTCGTCCAGTTCGCCGCGCAGCACGCGGGCAAGCAGCATGGCCTGTGTATGGGGGATCAGGCCAATGGGGACGCTCTCGGATAAAAACGGGTGCGTGAGCATTTCCTGTTTGCGCTTCTGCCAGGCAGAGACAACGGTTTTTCGCCCCTCTTCATTGAGCAGGACCGGGGCGTGCAGCTGTTCAAAGGACTTCCTTGTGATCTGTCCGCGGTTGAACAGGGCGATTGCCAGCCGGTCACATAGCGGTGCGCGCAGTTCTTCCATCAAATCCAGAGCCAGCGCAGGGCGTCCGGGACGCAGCGTATGCAGAAAACCGGCAGCAGGATCGAGCCCAACCCCTTCAAGCGCAGACTGGATATCATTTTTCAGCAGCGTGTACAGGAAAGACAGCACGGCGTTTACCGGATCCTCCGGCGGCCGGCGGTTACGTCCGGTAAACGTAAAATCCTGTTTTGTTAATGTAAAGGGCAGGGCGGAAAAGTATGCTGCTGCAGCTGTGCCTTCGATGCCGCGCATGCTGTCCACCGTGGGACAGTCCCGCAGGGCCTGCGCGGCCGCAGTCAGTTTTTCGACAGCAGAGCCGATTTCTGCGCTGTGTGCTGGGTGCTCGCGCCGCTGGCGCTGCAAAAACAACTTGCTGTTTGCCAGCTTGCCCAGCACAAAGCTCCGTGTATAGCGCGCCTGCTGGATGGGGTCCCCGACGGCGGCAAACTGGCGCTGGCGCAGAAGAATATTGCCCGAGACCGGCCCCTGGATGCGTCCGTAGAATTTCCCGTATTCCGAGAGAAAGACCAGGCTGATGCCGCGCTGCCCACAGAATCCAATCAGCGGGGTGGAGACAGTCACGTTGCCGAAACAGTAAATGCTGCCGATGGTGTGCGCGGGGACACGTACCTTTTCTTCGCCGCCGACCTTGACCGCAATGGTCTCGTTCTGCAAGGAAAGGTAACTCTGCGGCGTCAGGATATACAGTGTGTTAAGCAGATGCTTCATGGCATATCCTCCTGCAAGGCCAACCCCCAGAGCGAGCTGCAGTAACTGCGTGCCGATCGCTTCAGTTTGGGGCGGCAGTAGTCCCGCAGCGAGCATTTTTTGCATTTGGCGCTATACTCTGCTTCGGGAACGGTTTGGTCCTGCAAAAGCTGCGCCACACGGGCGGCGGTCTCCTGTGTCAGATCACGCAGAGCAGCTGTAAACACGACCTCATCCCGCCGGTGGGCATTGATGAAAAAGATAGCACCCGCGGGGATATGGCAGCCAAACTGCTCCTCCAGACAGATGGCCTGCGCGCAAAGCTGGATGTGGTATTCGGTCTCATCGCGGACAACGCCGTGCTTGTACTCGATCGGGAAAAGTGTGTACCTGTCCGGGCCATAAGGAAGGGGGACGCCGTCCGGTGCAGCAGTTGCTTCCACGCAGTCGCATTTGCCGCTGACGCCAAGGCTGCGGGAAAAGACCGCAAGTTCATACAGGTCGATTCGGCTGCCGCGGCGTTCCACGCGGGCTGTGTGGACGCGCTCGTGCTGGGCGCGCCCGCTTGCGGTTTCCTCGTTTTCCTCCCACGCCTGATCGAGTGCGAGCAGGCCGCACCGGCGGGGACAGTAGCCGTACTGGCTCAGCCAGGAAAGCGGGAACGGTTCCCGCTCCGGTTCAGCGGAACAGTTCGGCATCGTCGGGCACCTGATTCCAGACAATTTCCCCGTAAGGCGAACAGAGCAGACCGATATCAACGCCGGCCGGACGGGCATCGAGCTGCAGTTGTGCATCATAGTCGCGGAAGGAGCGCGGATATGCGACGTCAGGCTTTTTGTGTACCGAAACCAGATCGAACAGGCGGTGGGAAGGCGCGCAGCCCAGCCGTGCCTGCCGCTTGCGCTGCTCGGGGTCGGAGTCCGTACCGGTGTGGCGGAAGATAATCAGCGGCGAAATCACCGACATTTCGCCCTTGCTGGCCGAACGGTCGTGCTCGTACATATTAAGGATTGCTTCAAACAGGATTTTGAGATCCTGCTCGTCAAAACCGGTTTCCATTGCGAGGTTTGCGCTGATGAAGCCGCGCGCTTCGTACAGCCCGTAGGGGATAAACTGCTTGCGGCCCATGGTGCGCAGGGTGTCTTCGCTCTGCACGGCCTCCCACGATTTATAATCGTCTACGGATTTGGCATCTGTTACTTTTTCAGCAGTTGCCATGCGGGTGATGGAGATGTCCTGCGGCTGGATGGGGTCGAGTGACCGCGCGAAGGTCAACTGCACGGGGCCGCGTACCTGACCGGCGTTCGGCCCGGTGGACATCACGGCGCCGAACGTGCGCACGTCGTAAAACAGCTCACAGGCCTTTTTACGCCCGGCGTAGACCTCATTTTTGCCCTTGGCAGACAGCTCCACGCCCGCCAGCTCCTTTGCATGGGCAATGCCGGTGTTGATGTTGCTGGCGCTGCGCACCAGCATCTCCATGCCGTTTTTCCCCTCATATGCAGCCTGCACATAATTGCGGATGCGGCGTTTTATCGCAACGTCGGTGATGTATCCGTGCAGGTCCTGCGGGTCCATGCGGGGGGCGTTGCCCATGTCCGGGTCACCGTTGGGATTGCCGTCGCGGCACTGGATGTAGAACATGAACTCATAGCGGTTTTCGATAGCCATAGCACAATCCCCCTGCTTATTCTTTT
>USSI01000231.1 GCA_900557315.1 uncultured Butyricicoccus sp.
TCACTGATGATGTCCGCGGGCGTGTCGCCCAGCCAGACCTGCGTGATCCTGGTCGGCAGCGAGCAGATGGACGCGACGCCCACGCCCGCCTTGGCGCACGCCTGCCGGATCGCCTCGTCGCCCGGCATGCCCGTCACCTGTAAGATGATCTGCGACTTATTGAGATACCAGCCGCGGTCGTATGCAGTGACGCCGCCGTCCAGCGTGACGCTCTCGACCTGCCCGGAGAACACCGTCAGGTCGTGGTTTACCACGCGCAGTTTGTCGCCCGGCACGACGATGTCTTTCTCGACGTACTGGTCCCACGGCGCGACGATCACGCCGAAGCTCAGCTCCACGCTGAGCGTGCCCAGCTCGTCCACGGCCTGCAGGTCGCCCGCAAAGGCGGTGATGTCGCGCGCCTGCCCGCCGCGGTAGCGGATCAGCCGGTGCGCGTCCACATAATCGTAAGCCATACCGCCGCCCCCTTACACCACAAAGCGATACTCGGTGCAGCTGATGGAATAGGCAATATCCCCGTTGCGCCGCACGGAGGTGTCCAGCGAATCCACCGTAATTGGCGTATTCAGGCGGCACACGCCGCTGCTGTCCAGCACGATCATGCGGAAAGGCACCTTGCGCTCGCGCCCGCGCTGGAAGAATGCGACGTAGTCCCAGCCGTTCTCACTGGCTTCCGGCGGCATAAAAGGATACCGGTGTCCGACCGGGAAGAAGCTGTCCCAGCTGTACTGCCGCAGCCCCAGCGTGCCGATGCGCCGGTAGTCCTTGGACAGGCCGGTGTAGGTCTCGTTGTCCTGCTCCGGCTCGGGCAGCGGGAAATCCGGCGGCACATGCGGCAGCACCATGACCTCCTCGTTGTTGTTGTACGAAATGATTACCTTGTAGGCGATGTTCGCCGCCTCCCTTCACTGCCCCGGCTCTTGCGCCTGCGGGCGATGATATAGAGGGGAGCCGCACGGCTCCCCGTGTGTTACATATTGTCCAGCGCGCGCAGGATGCGCTGCACGATGGTCTCGCCCAGCTCGTCCGCGTACTGGCGGTTGCCGATGATGTTGCCCTGCACAGTGACGTACACCTGCACCGTCTGCCCGCCCGCGACGCGCTTGGACACGTCGTGCGGGATGATCTGCGTGCCGGACGGGAGGTTGAGGATCTCGCCGCCGCGCTCGTTGACCCGCGTCAGGCCGCCTTTCCAGTACGAGGTGCCCAGGGCGTTGCCGCCAATCAGGCTGCCGATAAAGTCGGCGGCGCCGCCGACCAGCGCCTTGCCGCCCTTGTATACTGAGCCGAGGATCGGTACGTTTGATATCTTGTTGTCCAGCCAGCTGAAGAATGAGCCTACGGCACTTTTGGCACTGTTAAAGGCTCCGACAATGGCGTCTTTGATCCCGCCAAACACTTCCTTGACCTTATTCCACAGACTGACCGCAGTCGTCTTGACCGTCTCCCAGTTCTTGTATAGCGCAACGCCGCCTGCAACGACTGCCGCAAGGCCCAGCACGATCCAGCCGAACGGGGTTGCTACAAACGCTGCATTCAGTGCCCACTGCGCGGCTGTCAATGCGGCCGTAGCGCCGGTTGCAATACCGGATGCCGCAGCGCTGGCCAGCTGCCCGGCCTTGTTGACTGCCATCATGGCCGTGTTATGTATCCATGCCGCCGACGCAGTTGCAAGGCTGGCCGCCTGTGTCAGTAACCACTGCGCACCACCGACGACTTTGTGCGCCAGCAGCGCGGCTTTGTTCGCGCCGATCGCGGCGGTATCGACTGCCCACTGCACCGCATTGGTCATCAGTGTAAAAGTCTGGTCTGCAATCCATCGAACCGCGCCGACTGCCTTATGCGCAAGCAGTGCAGCCTTGTTCGCTGTCACCACTGCTGTGCTCCGCACCCAGCAATAGATTTCCGTGGTCTTTACTGCTATAAGGGTCTTTACGGTTCTTGTGAACAACCCTATTGTGGAAATCGCTGATACAAGATCGCCTGTAAACTTGATGATCTTGACTGTGGCAAACGCAATGCCCAGTGTTTTCAGGGCAGTCGCCAATGTGTCCGCATTATTCTTGCACCATTGCAGCGCGTCTTTTGCTTTGTCGACTGCACCGGCAAATTTCTGGTCGAACTGCGTGGCCAGCTCTTCCATATTGAGATTTGCCACCCAACCGGAAAACTGGTCGGCCTTTTCATTGAGCCATGCCAATGCAGAGCCGCCGCGCAGACTTCCATCCTCGGCCGCGCCGAACATTTCCCACAGCCGGTTCTTTACCAGCGCGCTGGTATCGCCCAGCTTGGCTGTGATCTCATCCAGCGTAGCCTGATTGCGCCGTGCGTCTACGATCTGCTTATTGTTACGATAGAACGCATCCGCCGCGCCCTCGTAGGTCTGCGCCAGCGTGTCCATGATGAGCTTGTTACGCTCGCTCTCTGAGCCGCAGGCGGCCAGCTTCGTGTTGAAGTCGTCCTCCATGATGCCCGCCCAGTTGAGCGCGTCGGCGAGCTGGCCGGTCACCGTGCCGACCTTGGCGGTCTCATTGGCCGCCTCGATCAATCCCTCGACCGGCAGGCTGTCGCCGAATGTACCGGATACGCCCGCCGCGATCCGCGTCCAGGTGGACACGTCCTGCTCGTTCTCCGCGAGCTTGGCGAGCAGCTGGGACGCCTCGGTCGCGGTGTCCGTGTCGCCCAGAATCGCATAGAAATTGCGGTAGCTTTTGCGCGCTGCCGTAGCCGAAAAACCAGCCGCGTCAAAGGCGGTGTTGAGCTTGCCCATCGCGATGCGGTATTCTTCGGTCGCACCGTCGAGCGCAACAAAAGCAGCGGTAAGCGCAGTCGCGCCCGCGACGCCCACGCCGACGGCGGTCTTGGCAAACGACGTGATGCCGTCCACGGCCTTATTTTTGAAGGCCACCACCTGCCGCGTGGCGGACAGCATATCGTTATTGATTTGCGCGCCCGCCTTTTTGGCGTTCTGCGCGGCCTTGAGCAGGCCTCCGGACATATTATCTCTCAGGTTGAGGACAGTGTTGATGACCTTATTCTTCGCCATGCGCACCGTCCTTTCCGTCTCCGGGGAAAGCCGTTACAATGCCCGCCGCGGTCAGCAGGCGGGTCTCCTCATACCAGCGCGCCCGGCCGACCCGCAGCACCGCCCGGTCCTGGACGCTCATGCTCCGTATCTCCTCCGGGGTGATGCCGCGCGGCGC
>USSI01000232.1 GCA_900557315.1 uncultured Butyricicoccus sp.
GCTCAGCCCCGGCCTTTGTCAGCGTCAGCGTATGCTCGGTTACCGTGTAATCCGTGCCCTCGGCCAATGTCTGTGCCGCACCGTTTTTCTCTGCGGTCACGCTGCGCACCGTTTTCCCCTCCGGGAGCGAAATACGCGGCTCCACCGGCGCAAAGGTATCGTATTCCGCCACATACGTCTGGACGCCTTCCGGGGCGGAATCCGTCACGGTCAGGTTGACTGTCCGGCAGCTCCCGTCCTTCAGGTCAACCGTCACCGTATAGGTCCCGGCGCGCAGCCCGGCCAGCTCGCCGCGCCGCAGCACCAGCGTATGCGCCGCGCTGTCAAACCCGTAGTCCATCCGGCTCATGCCGAGCACGACATCCGTGATATCGTCCTCTGTTTTTACGCCGTCCAGCCGGATGCTGACGTCCTCAAAGCCATCGGACGGATAGTACCGGTCAAACGAGGCAGCCTGCACATCATCCTGCGCGGCAGCGGTTACGGTGACCGAAACATTGCAGCGGCGGCCGTCCGACAGGGTGACAACCAACGTATGATTGCCCGCGGTCAAGGCTTGCAGATACGCCGCCTGCACGCGGATGCCCGTAGCGGTGCGGACATAGTCTTCGTCCGCGGACAGGATGGCGCCGCCGCAGGTCACCGAGGACACCGACATCCCGGCGGGCACGGTCAGCTCCACGCCCGCGCCGAGCGCCGCTGTATGATCCAGATCAACGTCGATATGCGCCGGTTCGATCCCGGCTTCGCTCGAGGCGCTGACCGTCTCCCCGCCGATGGTTGCGCTCACGCCTTCCGGCAGGGTGTAGCCCGAAACCGTGATGCTGCTCGCGAAACTGACCCCATCCACCCGGATGTCCGCCTGATACACCGCGCCATAGCCGGTAACCGAGGCCGGCTGCTGCACCTGCATGGAATAGATGGAGGTGGTCTCGGTGGTGCTGACCGTGGACTCGCCCGCAAGCGTCAGGCTGTCTATGACAGCGTCAAGCGTCAGCGACACGCGGCCGTCCCCCGCGACGGTGACATCGGAAAAGCCCTGCCCTTCCGTCCCGGTCAGGCCGCTTTCGCTGAGCGTCGCCGCGGTCTGCACGTCGGTCTGCCCAATATGGGCAGCGCCCGTTGCAGTTACCTGCAGCAGGCGCCCCATCGGTGACGACACGATCACATGATCGCTCGCCGTATTCATCATTGTAACCGTGCCGCCGGACACGATAACCGAACCCTCGACCGTCACGTTGGTCAGGGTAACCGCATCCGATCCCAGGCCCTCCGTGATGTACAGGTCACCCTCAATGGTCGCATCGGACAGCGTGCAGCTCTCCGAGATCGTGACATTGGTGGTATCCGTCTTGAGGTCCGCACCGGTATAGGCCTTGCCCGCTGTGGAAAGCGCAGTGCCCATGTAGTAATACAGGATTTTCGCAACCTCGCCGCGCGTCACCACGCGCTGCGGCTGGAATGAGCCGTCCGAATAGCCGGTGATAAAGCCCTTGTCCACTGCGGCCTCGATATAGCCTGCCGCCCAGTCGGAAACAGACGCATTATCGGTAAACGGCAGGTCGGAGGGGGATACGTTCCCCGGATCGGCCTTGTACAGGCGGCCGATGATGACCGCAGCCTGCTCGCGCGTCACCCGGCCCTCCGGGTCCATCTGGTTATCGCCCGTACCGTTTATGTACCCATACCGCGCGGCAATCTGCACGGTTTCGTAATACCACGCGTTGGAGGGTACGTCGCTGTAGGAAATCGAAGCGGTTTCCGTGAAGTGGAACGCGCGGTTGATGTACCGCATGAACTCCGCGCGGGTCATATCGCGGTCGGGTTCATACTTTCCTGTTGTCGCGCTCGGATTGATAACGCCTTCCTGATCGAGATACTCAATAAACGGCTGCGCCCAGTGCCCGTCCAGATCGGAAGCAGCAAAGGCGGCCGGAATCATTGTCATCAGCATGGCGGCTGCAAGCAAAGCGGATAACAGACGTTTTCTCATACCAGAACACCCCTTATTGATGCTGACAATAGTATAGCATACACAAATGCAGTTGGCAACCACCATTCTTTTCAAGCATTTTTGACAAATTTCAGAAACAGACGGCCTTTCCGGCTGATCCCGCCGAATTCTTCCACCTTCGCGCGGCCCAGGCCGCGCACGGTCAGCCGGTCGCCCTCCTCCACCTGCCGTTCCGGCTTGAGGCAGGGTGTATAATTGACAAAAACCAGCCCTTTTTCAATTTTTTCCTGTGCTTCCTTGCGGGGCAGGCCGAACACCAGCGCCACCACACTGTCCAGCCGCGGCGACGCGACCGAGCCCGTACCCTCTTTTTCTTCTGCTGCAGCAGCTTTCAGGTCCTGGAGCGGCTCGCGCGTCAGCGAAATCTGTTTTCTGCCTGCTTTGGAAAAATGCAGCAGAATGAAATCCGCCATGTCCTCGAGTACAATGATATCTGCGCCCTCGTCGTGCACCAGGATATCGCCCACAACCGACCGGTCGATCTGCAAGCCCATCAGCGCGCCGAGGTAATCCCGGTGCGTGAGCTTGTCCTCCTTATTCTTATGGGCGCGCAGCAGTGCCAGCGGCGCGGCCTCCCGCGCGCCCTGCCCGTCCAGATAATCCGGATAAAAAAGGTAAATGCCGCGCTCGGCCTCCTCATACCCGCCCCAGAACAGGGCGTGGCCGGACGCGCCGGCCAGCCGCACGGCATCCGTGCACTTGGCGCGCTCGTTCAGGTCCAGGAATCGGGTGTGCGTCAGATAGCCGCGCGACATGCAGGTCTGCTCCTTGTCCAGCAGCCCCGCCAGCAGCAGCCGTTCGCTGTCCGACCGCGCAAGCGCGCTCAAAATCTCCTGTTTGCTTTTCATGATGGGTTGCCCTCTCTGTCTGTGGTACCATATAGAAGAACAGGCCCACCGCAAGGGCTGCCTGTTCTTTTATTATATCTGATTTTCACCGATTGCACAATGCCTGCGCAATCATCCAGCCGGCCCGCCAGGCCGTTGTATTCTTCCTGCGTCATAAAGCCCAGCCCCTCCGCACCCATTCTTTTTGTGAAACCCATTGTACTATTTCCACTTTTCGTTTACAATAGATTTATTATTTTGCAGGGAGATGGTCGGTTTGGCGGTAAAGGACGCGGTGCTGCAGGCGCTCGAGCAGGCGCGCGGCGAACGGCTGAGCGGCGGCAGGCTC
>USSI01000233.1 GCA_900557315.1 uncultured Butyricicoccus sp.
AAGGCGGAGGGGCTTTCGGATGTGGACTGCATTATGGTCTTGGGCTGCGGCGTCCGGGCGGACAGGGCTTTGACGGCGCGCGCCCGGTCTGCTATACTGAAGGTACAATGGGCAAGGAGGAATGCCATATGCAGGCAAAACGGGTATGGGCGATGTACTGGAGCGCAACCGGTACGACAGAGCGGGCTGTGACCGCAGTTGCGGCCCAGATGGCGGAGACGCTGGGGCTTCCGCTCGGGAAATATGATTTTACGCTGCCCGACGCGCGGCAGGGCGCGCCGGATTTCCAGCCGGAGGATGTCGCGGTATTCGGCACGCCGACCTATGCCGGGCGGGTGCCGAACGTGCTGCTGAAGTATCTCGCGACGGTCAAGGGCAACGGCGCGGCGGCGGTGCCGGTCGTGACGTTCGGCAACCGCGCCTTTGACGATTCGCTGATCGAACTGCGCGATATCCTGCGGGATAACGGCTTCCGGCCGTTTGCGGCGGCGGCCTTTGTGGGGGAGCATTCGTTTTCCACCACGCTTGCGGCGGGCCGTCCGGACGCGGACGATCTGGCGCTGGCGGTGCAGTTTGCAAAGCAGGCGGCGGCGCGCGTGGCGGAGCTGGACGCGGATACCCCGGTGATAGCCGTACCCGGCCGCGCAAAAGAGGACCGGGACTATTACCAGCCGCGCGACCGGGCGGGTAACTCGATCGACATCCGCAAGGTCAAGCCCAAGACAAACGACAGGTGCGATCAATGCGGCATCTGCGCCGGGGTCTGCCCGATGGGGTCGATCGACCCGCAGGATGTGCGCGAATTTACCGGCATCTGCATCAAATGCGGCGCTTGCATCAAAAAATGCCCGCGCGGGGCAAAGTACTATGATGACCCGGGCTACTTATACCATAAAACCGAGCTGGAAGAAGGCTATAAACGCCGTGCAGAGGTTAAGCTGTTCATTTGAAGCGGGGAAACAGAAAGGCTGACACATTGTGTCAGCCTTTATACATACCGATTTTCTGCAATTCATGAATCATATCCGGTACGGTCTGTCCCGCGATTTCAAGGCGCTGGGCCTCGCCCGGATGCTCCTCCGAGAACGTGTCCCAGGCAGTGACCAGGTGGCCGGTGCGCGTGACGCCGAACCGCTCAAGCAGCTTGACAAAGCGGCTGATATGCGGGCTGTAAATGGACAGTACCTTGTATTTCTGCACGAACAATTCTTCTTCCGTGGCGAGCGAGCCGATGGCAAAGGCGGAAAGCCCGTCCTGGTACAGCAGTTCGCCATAACCGTCCAGGATCATGGTCAGCTGCTTTTTGGTCATGTTGTCCAGATACCAGACTTCGTCATTCTCCGCGTCCGGATGGATGGCGAGGAACAGCGGCCCGTCCAGTTTGGCGTAAAACGCGCGGACGAAATCCGCCAGCTTTTCAAAGCTCAGGTTGCAGAGCAAGGTATCGCCGTCCTGCTCGTACTGCTCGGACAGCTTTTCCGGAAAGGGGATGCGGACGCCTGCGGCGGTTTGAAACATGGGTGATAACTCCTTTGTATCTTTAATTTTTCTGCTTTTTATTGAATATCGCAACTGTTGCGATGGAAACAAGTACAATTACAGTATTTGCGGCAATGGTTCCCGTCCAAGTCGTTGTCATGGGAGCAAAAACAGAGGAGGCCGCATTGAACATGGTATGAAATAATACGCACAGAAACACATGGCTTTTTCCGGATACTTTGCAGATTGCGCCAAAGAAAAACCGCAAAGCGATACATTGTACGGCAAACATCCAGAAGCCGATAAGCCCAGCTTCGTGATTTGTCCCGGGGATGAAGAAAAGTGGAATATGCCATGCGATCCAGATCATCCCGGAAAGGATACAGGATAAAACATACCCCAATTTTTTATCAAGCCTTGGCTGCATGACATACGTCCATCCGGCTTCCTCCAACCCTCCGATCAGGAGATTGCCCGGCAGGGAAAGGAAAAACGCATAAAATGGAAGCGCCGTTTCTATATGCCCCGACAGGAAAGCGTGCTCTGAAAAATACAGCACAAGCCCTGCTGCAACAAACAAATAAGGATATCCGTTGTTCTTAGCGTAGAAAACGGCTGTTAACCATTGCTGCAGACCGGCGACTTTATGGCTTCGTTTCAAAGCGATATACGAAGCGATCGCCGGGGACAGGATATAGACTGCAAAAGGGATATTCGCGCAGAACTGCGGCAGCGTATCGACCCAGCCATAAACCCTGTATCCAAATTGTCCGAGAACAATCAGAATGCCTGATACGAGATAGGCAATGCAAAATGTCAGACCCGTAAAATCTGCTATGATTTTTCTGTCAGTTTTGTCGGTCACGATTTTTTCCTCTGAGAAAGGGGGATAGCGGGTCACAGCCGGATGCTGATCTCGCCGGAGGACAGCGTGTGCGCCTGCCCGTCCGCGTCGCGGACAAGCAGGTGCCCGTTTTCGTCCAGCCCGGTGCACTCGGCCTCGTACCGCGCGGCCGGGCCGATGACCGTGACCGGTTTGCCGATGCAGCACAGGCGGTCCCGGTACTGTTGGAGCAGCTCGGCTTCCCGCCCCTGCTCGAGCAGGCGGTAAGCGCGCTCAAAGCGCGACAGGATGGCAGCCGCCAGCTCCGCGCGGCGCGGCGTCCGGCCGAACTCGCAGAGCGCCCCCGCGACGGCGCGCACCTCGTCCGGCCAGCCCGGGTTGGGGCGCAGGTTGACGCCGATGCCGACCACCACGGAACGGACCGTGCCGGTTTCGCCCTCGATCATGGCCTCTGTCAGGATGCCGCACAGCTTGCGGCCCTCCATCAGCACGTCGTTGACCCACTTGATCTGGGGCGCGAAGCCCGCGGTCTGTTCGATGGCTTCCGCCACGGCGACCGCCGCTGCGATGGTGACAAACTGGATGTGCGCCAGCGGCAGGGTGGGATGCAGCAGGATGGTCTGGTACACGCCTGTCCCTGCGGGGGAGGCAAACGGGCGCCCCAGGCGGCCGCGCCCGCCGGTCTGCTCCTCTGCGAGCAGCACAAAGCCGTGCGGGCGGCCCAGGTACCGTTCCTTCATCACGGTGTTGGTCGAGGTCAGCGAGGGGACGACCAGCATATCCCGCCCGATAAAACCGGTGTCCAGCAGCGCGCCGATGCCCGCAGCCGACTTGATCCGTCCTTCGCGGTCGTTGCC
>USSI01000234.1 GCA_900557315.1 uncultured Butyricicoccus sp.
GTGATTTTGAAGCCGGTGTAATTGCCTGCGCCATTCTTCACGGCCTCCAGCTTAATAACCTCGGGATAATTGTTGTTGGCAGCCTTGCTGACCTTCAGCGCCGCGCCGATGATCTCGTCGATCAGTCCGGCGTCCAGCGCCTCCTGCGCGGTGAGGAAGGTCTCGCGGTCCATCATGCGGCGCAGCGCGTCGCGGCTGGTCTTGCCCTTGCACTTGGCCTCATACGCGGCGATGATCGAGCCGGTCACGGCCTCGAGCATCTGCACGCTTTCGCGGTGCACGATCTGGTTGCCCTCGGTGTAGGTGCTCGGGAGGTGGATCATCACCTGCCCGACCGGGCTGGCCGCCGCAGTATCCACCGCCGCAAGCACCACGGACGCCGCCGACCCGGCAAGGCTCTGCACCTCGGCGCGCGTCGGCACTTTCGCGCCGCGCAGCAGGGAGGACATCTCAAAGCCCGCATACACCGAGCCGCCGCCCGAGTTGATCTCGAGCACGAATTCTTCGCCATCCGGGTTATCCGCCAGCGCCTGACGGATGTCCGCCGGGCACGCGGCCGCGAGGCCGAACCAGCGGTAAATCGGCGCGTCCTCATCCGCGCAGATCGTGCCTTTCAGGTTGTATCTCATTCGTTTCCACCTCCTTCGCTTCTCGCGGGTGTTTCTGCTCGTTTGACGGACAGCTCCGCCCACAGATCAAGCGGCACATAGTTGAGCGACGCCTTGCGGCGATCGCCGCCCGGCACGTCCGGTCGGTCCTCCAGCTCGCAGATGTCGTTCACCGAGTACACGCCGATCTCGTTCATATTCTTGAACCACGCGGACCGGCTCGCCCAGTCGCCGCGCAGCTCGCCCATCATGTTGCGGCGCAGCTGGAGGCCGCTCCGCTGCTCGCTCTCCAGCAGCAGTTTGTAGGTGTCCTCCTGCTCGTGCTCGGACACGATTGGGGAAAGCGTCCGCTGCATGTATTCGATCGCCGCCTGCACGTTGCTGGCATAGGTCTGCTTGCCCACACCCAGCTTGTACAGCGGGATATTGAACAGCCGCCCCACGTCCTCAATGCTGGCCGCCTTGCTCTCGATGAACTGCGCGTCCCGGTTGGAGGTCGTGATGGGCGTGTATTTCAGGCCGTAATCCAGTACCGCCGTGCGGTAGGCATTGTCCGCGCCCGTGTACAGGTGTTCCCACTCGCGCCGGATCGCGTCCTTGATGGAGATTTTCGTGCCGTCCGGCTGCGCGATCTCCGGTCTGCTCGTCAAGTCGGTTTCCGTGTACAGGATGCCGGTCAGCTTCGCGCCGTTTTTGTAAAAGCCGGCTTCATATTTCTGCGCCTGCAGGGCGGCCTCGATGGTCTCCGCACCGCGCCGGAGATAGCTCACGCCCTCCAGCCCGTCGGTCGAAAACGCCTTGTAGTGCAGGATGTCGGTCGGCCAGAACTTGCGGTACTCGCCCGTGCGCGGATTGGTGCCGACGTACCACAGCCGCCCGTTGTCGTCCAGATAGGGCTGCATGTAGCCCGGCGCAATCGGGATCAGCTCGACCGGCACGCCCCAGCGGTCGCGCCAGATCAGCGCGTAGGCGTTGCCGTAGGCAATGCGGCGGCTCTCCATCAGCTTGTGGTAGTCAAAGGCCGTCAGGCACTCGGTCGGGCGGCTGGTCAGCAGGCGCAGCGCAGGGTGGTCGGCCTGCCGCTCGCGCGTCGCGCTGTCCATCAGATAGATGGGCATTTTCGCCACGCTGTCCGAGATGATCTCAATACAGGCGTTGACCGCGGGCAGCTTCATCGCTTGCAGCTCCGCACCGCCGAACAGCGAGCCGCCGGAGTTCCAGCCCGTGGGGTCGTCCAGCGTCAGGCGTCGTCTGTTCTCGTTTTTCACGCGGTGCATCAGCTTTTCCAGAATCACTGGCTGTCACCCCCAAACCGGGCGAGCAGCAGCGCGCCGCCGATCAGTGCCGCGCCGGTGGCCAGCAGCCCGGCGACCGGCGACACCAGCCACAGCGCCACCACAATGCACACCGCACCGCAGGCGGCGAGGGCATCGGGCAGGTATTTTAGGATCGTTTTCATGTGGCATCCTCCATATCATCCAGCAGCATACATTCACCGGTCGTCGCGATGCCGATGTGTACGAAAAAGGCAGCGCGCGCCCGCTCGTCGCGGCCGTGCTTCTGCTCCCACACCTCGACGGCCTCGCGCCACGTCATCATGCGGTGTTCAGGGTTCCGGCACTGCGTGATCGCGCGGATGTCCTCCAGCGCGGCGATGTAGTCCGGTGCAGGCGGTGCCTGCGGTTTATTCTCTGCCATAACTCGGCCTCCTTTATCACAATGACCACTTGCCACTCGCGACCGCGTCCGCGAGCGACGGCGCAGGCTCCAGCTTGCTGGTCGCGAAAGCAATAATCCAGCTGACCGTGATGTCGATGCGCCCGCGGCTGCGCTTTTTGGTGGGCTTGATGTTCTCGTTATCGTCTGTCACGCACTGCACGTTCGCGAAACACTGCCGCGCGGCGGTGTTGTGGACGTGCAGCATCTCGTGCGTGCGGATCAGCGTCTCCATCTCCTTCATGGGCGGCGAGATGGATTTGATGCCCTGCGGAATCTCCACCACCTGCGTCGCCTTGCCCGTGCCCTGGAGCAGTGCCGTGATGCGCTGCGTCAGCGTCGCGGACAGGTACGGGTCAAAGCCCACCATGCGCAGGTCGTAGTCCTCCGCAGCCTGCACGATGGTCTGGAGCACGTCCTCGTAGTCGATCACATCGCCCTCGCATCCGCGGATAAAGCCCGCGCGGATCCAGTCGCGGTAGGGCGCGTGGTCTGCCCGCTCGCGCGCCTCGATGTCGTCCAGCGGTATCCAGCCGGTAAACAGCGCCACCCATTTATCCAGCCCGTCCTGCGGCGGGAACAGCAGCGTGAAAGCGGTGAGGTCGGTACTCTTGGACAGGTCTCCGCCGCCGAAACACTTTTTGCCGCGCAGCAGCCCCACCACTTCGCGCCAGTCCTTGCAGCCCTCCGGGTTCCACTGGGTCTTGTCGTAGATCGTGACCGGAATCCAGCCGACCGTGTGGGTGGCGATCCACTGGTTGAGCCGCAGCCAGCGGAACAGCCGCTCGGCGGCCTCGCTGCGCTTGGCCTCCTGGGCTTCCGCGCGGATAGTGGACAGCTTCACGGTCTTGCC
>USSI01000235.1 GCA_900557315.1 uncultured Butyricicoccus sp.
GCCAGCGCCAGGCGCTGACGCTGCTCATGGCCTCCCTGCAAAAGCCGAAGCTGCTCCTGCTCGACGAGCACACCGCCGCGCTCGACCCCAAGACCGCGGATAAGGTGCTGCAGCTGACCGAGGAGATCGTCGCGCGCGACAACCTGACCACCATGATGGTCACGCACAACATGAAAAATGCCATCCAGTACGGCAACCGCCTGATTATGATGGATGCGGGCAAGGTTGTGGTCGATATCCGCGGCGAGGAGAAGAAAAACCTCACTGTGCGCGACCTGCTCGAGAAGTTCAACATCGAGAATGACCGAATGCTGCTCAGCGAGTAAAACGCAAAAGAAAAAGGACGCTTCACAGCGTCCTTTTTTCGTTGCAGCGGGTACAGATTGCGTATCGTCAGCCCAGAATGCCGAGATGTTCCAGCAGGATTTTCAGCCCCATCAGGATGAGCACCACGCCGCCGAACAGTTCGGCGCGGGATTTGTACTTTGCGCCGAATACGTTGCCGACCTTGACGCCGATGCACGACAGCGTGAAAGTCGTGATGCCAATAAAGCATACGGCGGGCACGATATCAACCTGCAGGAAGGCGAAGGTCACGCCGACCGCCAGTGCGTCGATGCTGGTCGCAATGGCGAGCGGCAGCATGGTGGCAAACGAGAACGAATCGCTGAGGTTTTCCTCGTCCGTATCGCGTGACTCACGGATCATGTTGCCGCCGATGAGCGCGAGCAGCACAAAGGCGATCCAATGGTCCACGCTGGTAATCAGCGACTGGAACTGCACGCCGAGCAAAAAGCCGATCAGCGGCATCAGCGCCTGGAACCCGCCGAAATACAGCCCCGTGATGGCGGCGTGACGCGGCCGCATCACGCGCACGCTGAGCCCCTTGCAGATCGCCACCGCAAACGCGTCCATCGACAGCCCGACGGCGATGATAAACAACTCCAATAAACCCATTTCCTGTCCTCCCTGATGTCGGCCGCGGCAGAAAGGACATAAAAAAACAAGACCCACCTGTCGCATAAAACAGATAAGTCTCGTCATTTCATGCGGGGCCAGAGGAGCGTCCTCCCCAGTATGTTGGCCCTGCCGCGTGGCTGGAACCGTGCCGCGCCGACTACTCCCTTATTGGGTTATATGATAGCATACGCGGCGCGCGAAGTCAATATGACGGCGGCGCGGGTTTTTGCACAATTTTGGATTGCATTGGAAACCGGAAGCTGGTATAATAAAAATACAAGGATGTATACAACACAGCGGGGACGGCGGGTCGAAGGCCTGCTTTCCGCGTATCGCCCCATATGGACGCACCATCCCAACCGACCGGCAGGAAGCCGGCGGCAATGGCAGCAAGCCATTTTCCCTGCGCCGCACGATGCGGCCTGCGTTCCGGGCGGAGATACGCCGCGCGCTGTGGGGAAATTATAACAATGCGATGCCAGGAAGGTATCTGCCGTCAGAAGACGGCGGATGCCTTCTTTTTGTCTGACGGCGCGGTGTTCCATGCCGGGGATTGCCGTCATACAGGAGGAAATGGATAAGGAGGAGACAGGATTTTGACCCTGAAAGACTTTTTTGCCGCCGTCCCGCGTGCGGCGGTGGCCTTTTCGGGCGGGACGGATTCCGCCCTTGTGCTGTGGGCGGCAAAGCAGTACGGCTGCGACGTACGCGCCTATTATGTAAAAACCGCGTTCCAGCCCGCGTTTGAGCTGGAGGATGCCAAAAAGCTTACGGCGCAGCTTGGCGTGCCGATGACGGTGGTGGAGAAGGACATCCTGTCCGTGCCGGAGGCCGCGGCGAACGGCCCCAGGCGGTGCTACTACTGCAAGCGGGCGCTATTTACCGCATTGTGGGAAACGGTGCGCGGGGACGGGTATGACGTGCTGCTGGACGGCACAAACGCCTCGGACGACGCGGGGGACCGCCCGGGTATGCAGGCGCTGCGCGAGCTGAAGGTGCGCTCGCCCCTGCGCGAGTGCGGCGTGACCAAGGCGGCGGTGCGGCAGATGTCCCGCGAGGCGGGGCTGTTCACCTGGGACAAACCCGCTTATGCCTGCCTTGCCACCCGCATCCCGACGGGCACAGCCATCCGTGCAGCGGATTTGGAAAAGGTCGAACAGGCGGAAGGCGCGCTCAGCGCGCTGGGGTTCCGGGATTTCCGGGTGCGTCTGCTGGATGGGAACGCGCGCATCCAGGTGACCGAGAAACAGCTTGCGCTGGCGTTGGAGCAGCGGCAGCGGGTGCTGGACGCGCTGAAACCGCTGTTCCCGGCGGTGCTGCTCGATCTGGAAACACGCGCGGATTGAGGAGGAAGCGATGGATAACAAACAGGATATTTTAGGGCTGCTCCGCCGGGTGGCGGACGGTGCGGTCAAGCCCGAGGACGCGCTGCTCGAACTGAAGGAAGCGCCGTTTGAAGATCTGGGCTATGCCAAGGTGGATTTCCATCGCAGCGTGCGGCAGGGCGCGGCGGAGGTCATTTACGGCGCGGGCAAGACGCCCGGACAGATCGCGGGCATTGCCGCGGCCATGGGCGCACGCGGCTGCCGCAACGTACTCATCACCCGCATGGGGCAGGAGGCGGCGGATCAGGTCGCGCAGTCGGTGCCGATGGACTATCACCTCATCCCCAGACTGGGCATTGCCTTCCCCGGCGAGCGGGCGCAGCGCGGCAACATTGTCGTCGCCACCGGCGGCACGAGCGATATGGCGGTGGCCGAGGAAGCCGCCCTCACCGCCGAGGCGATGGGCAACAAGGTCACGCGGCTGTACGACGTGGGCGTGGCGGGGCTGCACCGCCTGCTGTCCAATCTGGACGTGCTCATGCGCGCGCGGTGCGTGGTGGCGGTCGCGGGCATGGAGGGCGCACTCGCGTCGGTCATCGGCGGGCTGGTGGACTGTCCGGTGGTCGCGGTGCCGACCAGCGTGGGCTATGGGGCCAGCTTCGGCGGCCTGTCCGCGCTGCTGAGTATGCTCAATTCCTGCGCCTCCGGGTGCAGTGTGGTCAATATCGACAACGGTTTCGGCGCGGGATATCTCGCGAGCATGATAAATCAGATGGAAGGGCTGGAGGAAGAACAATGAAAACGCTTTATATCGAATGCAACATG
>USSI01000236.1 GCA_900557315.1 uncultured Butyricicoccus sp.
CGGCTTCCACGCCATGAACACGCGCAGCACGCTGTCCGGCTCGGGCGTGATCTCGAGCTCCGCTGCCTGTGTATACCGCCCCGCCTGGAAGGAGATCAGGTTATAGGCGTTCTCCTGCATCCGCGGCAGCCAGTAGACAATGAACTCATTGTATTCCTCGGGCGTCAGGCCGATCTCTGCCAGCGTCTCCCGCAGGAACTCCGCGGTGTCCTCGCCCGCCACGCAGAAGCCCTTGGAGAAATCATATTCGGTGTCCGATATCCCCTCCCAGAACAGGTAGGCGTATTCGTTGCCCTGCGCGTCGAACAGCGTGCCGTCCGGATAGGCGGTCACGTTCCAGCCGTCCGCATAGGCCGGGTAGGTGACGGTCAGTTCGCCGTCATAGTCCAGCTTGACGCTGACCTCGGTCTGCTCCTCCGGATAGAGGTAGATGACCGGCTTGGCATCCGTCCCCTGATCTGCCAGGTTTGCCTCGCAGCCGCAAAGCCCCGCTGCGAGCGCCGCTGCCAACAGTCCCATAATCCATTTTTTCATCATACATCCCTCCCTTTTATCCAGTTAGACGCTGAAAAGCCGCGCAGGTTCCCTCGGAAAAGCGAAACGCCGCGTCTTTCGACGCGGCGCCTCTTCTCTCCCTCTTCTGCTTCCCCTTGCAGGTTGGTTATTTTTTCAGGCGGTTGACATACTCCAGAACAATATCCGTCGAATATTCAACACCCAGACGGCCTGCATTGATGCACAGGTCATAATGGTCGCACTTGCCCCATACCTTGCCGGTATAGTAGTTATAATAAGTAGAACGCTGTTTATCCATCTTCTCGAGCGCCGCCTCCGGGGTCTTGCCCTCGATTTCATAGTCGCCGCAGGTCTGGATACGCTTGACGCGATCCTCGATCGAACCATGGATGAAGAAGTCGAACTTGTTCGGGAAGTCACGCAGCACATGGTCCGCACAGCGGCCGACGATGACGCAGGAGGAATCCTCTGCCATCTCGCGGATGATGTTGGACTGTGCCAGATAGAGCTGGTCGGTCAGGCTCATGCCGTTGAGGCCGACCGAACCGAACATGGTCAGCGAATACAAAAAGCTGTTGGTCGCCCGCTTGTCAAGCTGCTCGAACAGTTTTTCATCAAAGCCGGTTTTTTTGGCCGCACGCGTAATCAACTCGCGGTCGTAAAACGGGATACCAAGGCGGAGCGCAAGTTTCTGGCCGATTTCCCGACCGCCCGTACCATATTGACGGCTAATGGTGATAATCAAATTGTTATTCATAACGCACCCTCCTTACCGGTTCGAATTATACATTTTGCATAATTCTTTGTGAGTTCAGTATGCACCATTTTAGAATATTTGTCAAGTACATTTGAGAAAATTTTTACATTCTGCAGGTGCGCTCCTTATTGCGTTTTCTCACGGCACAAACCGACCGGGCCGTTCCACAAAAAAATGACCGCAGAGCGGTCATTTTGGGAGCATGCGGCAGGCGCCGCCGTATATGCGTTTTTTATTTCACCAGCATCGGGCCGACCTCGTTGATATTGCCCGCGCCCATGGTCAGCACCAGGTCGTTCGGGCCCGCTTCGCGGCGCAGGTAATCCGCGATTTCCGCAAAGGTATCAAACGCAACCGCGCCCGGCACTTCCCGCGCCAGGTCGGTCGAGTAAATGCCGACCGTGTTCTGTTCGCGCGCCGCATAGATCGGCGCAAGCACCGCCTGATCGCACAGTTTGAGCGCCTCCACGAACTCCGGGAACAGCGACTTGGTGCGCGTATAGGTGTGCGGCTGGAAGGCGCACAGGATGCGGTCGAAGCGCATCTCCTTCGCTGTCCGGAGGGTGGCTTTCATCTCGCTTGGATGATGGGCATAGTCGTCCACCACGGTCGCGCCGTTCGGCATCTTGCCGACCAGCTGGAACCGGCGGGATGAACCGGTGAATTGGTTCAGCCCCTTCTCCGCGGCTGCGCCCGGCACGCCGAGGAACTCCGCCGCCGCACAGCAGGCCAGCGCATTGAGCATATTATGCCGGCCGGGCACGGACAGCTCGACCCGGGCATACCGCTTGCCCTCCACCAGTACGGTAAAGCGGTAATAGCCGTTTACATCGCTGATCTCCTCTGCGCGCACATCCGCATTGGCGTTCAGGCCGAACGTGCGGATGCGGCGGTCCAGCCCGTCCACACAGCGCATGGCATTCGGGTCGTCGCCATTGACCACCACAAGGCCGTTCATCGGCGTCAGTTCGACGAACGAACGGAACGAGTGGATGATGTCGTTCAGGTCCTTGAAAAAGTCCAGATGGTCCTCCTCCACGTTCAGCACGACGGCGACCGTCGGCGCAAACCGCAGGAAGGAATTGCAGTATTCGCAGCTTTCCGCCACAAAGCAGCCCTTGCCGCCGATGCGCAGCGTGCCATTGATGGCTGGCAGGTTGCTGCCGACCATAACGGTCGGGTCCAGCCCGGCCTGCATGGTCATCAGGGTCATCATCGAGGTCGAGGTGGTCTTGCCGTGCGTACCCGCCAGGCAGACCACGTTGTCGTAATCGCGCATCAGATGTCCCCACGCCTCGGCGCGTTCCATCACCGGGATCCCCAGTTCATGTGCGCGGACAATCTCCGGGTTATCGTCGTGTACGGCGGCGGTGCGCACAATCAGCGACGCGCCTTCGACATTTTCCGCCTTGTGCTCATAGACCACTTTTGCGCCCAGTGCCTCAAGGCGCGCAGTGACATCGGTTTTCAGCCGGTCCGAGCCGGAGACCGGCACGCCGCGGCTGAGCAGCAGCTCGGCCAGCGAGTTCATCGAGACGCCGCCGATGCCGATCAGATGTATTCTTTCCTTATTTTCAATATAGGGCTTGATAGACAGGGCCATGTTTCCCCAAATCCTCCCAAAATATTCTTCGGCCAGGGCTGCGCCCCGCCGAGCAGATTGCGCCGCAATCCGGCGGCAATACCATTATTCTTACCAGGCAAGGTATATTATAGTACACTCCCACCCAAATAGAAAGAGGGGAAATCCCATTTCTTTAAACTTTGTTACATTTTGCCGTACGCGCCGCGCGCCGTCTGCGCGGCGGAAAAAGAAAACGGCTGCTGACGCAGCC
>USSI01000237.1 GCA_900557315.1 uncultured Butyricicoccus sp.
GAGATCGAGCGCCCGCCCCGCAAGGAGCGTCCGCGCCGGGAGCGCGGCGGCCGCCGGGACCGCCGTCCGCGTGAGGAACGCCCGGTGACCCCGTCCGTGCCCAAGGAGCGCGAACTGATCCCGGTTTCCGAGGAAGGCATGAAAAAAGCCGAGCAGCTGGCGACCGATTTCATCACCGGCCTGCTCGAGAAGATGGGCGTCGAAGGCCAGGTGACCACCCTGCCGCAGGTCGAGTGCGACCAGCTGCGGCTTGAGATTTCCGGCCCGGATATGGGCCCGATCATCGGCCGCCGCGGCGACACGCTGGACGCGATCCAGTACCTCGGCTCGCTTGTGCTGAACAACGCGCTCGACGAGCACGTCCGCCTGTCGGTCAACACCGAGAACTACCGCGAAAAGCGCGCCGAGAGCCTCGAGCGCCTCGCCCGCAAGATGGCGATGAAGGTGGTCAAGTCCCACCGTTCGATGACCCTCGAGCCGATGAACCCCTATGAGCGCCGCATCATCCATGCCGCGCTGCAGGATTTCAATGGGGTCACTACCTATTCGACCGGCACTGAGCCTGGCCGCCGCGTTGTTATTGCGCCGGATAACAACTACCGTGCGCGTCACTGATGCGGGGGTAACCACGCATGAACGATACGATTGCCGCCATTTCTTCTGCCGGCGGGCCGATCGGTCTGATTCGGGTGTCAGGAGAACGGGCGATTGAGGCGGTCAATGCTGTTTTTCAGACGAAAAGCGGTAAAAAAATGACCGAAACCCCGTCACAGAAGCTGGTTTACGGCACCCTGCACGATAAAAAAGGGAAAGTGATTGACTGCTGTTATGCGGTTGCGTTCCATGCGCCGCATACCTATACCGGCGAGCCGATGGCCGAGCTGCAGTGCCACGGTTCGACCGCAGTGCTCCAGCTTGCGCTGGATGCCCTGTTTGCGCAGGGCGTGCGGCAGGCCGAGGCGGGCGAGTTCACCCGCCGGGCCTTCCTCAACGGCAAGCTGGGCCTGTCCGAGGCCGAGGCGGTGCACGATCTGATTACCGCCCGCACGGCGGAAGCCGCGCAGAACGCGGCGGCGCAGGTCATGGGTGCGGTCGGCTCGCCCGTGCAGCAGATGCGCGACGAGCTGATCGGCATGGTGGCGCACTTCCATGCGGTCGTGGATTTCCCGGACGAGGATATCGACCCTGTGCTGTTCGAGGATGCTGCCGCGCTGCTGCACCGCACGACCAGCCACCTGTACGCCATGGCGGAGAGCTATGAGCGCGGACGCATTTTGCGCGAAGGCGTGCCCTGCGTCATCCTGGGCCGCCCGAACGCGGGCAAGTCCACGCTGCTCAATGCGCTGCTTGGCCGCGAGCGCGCGATCGTCACGGACATCCCGGGCACGACGCGCGACCTGATCGAGGAAAACGTCAAAGTCGGGCAGCTGCTGCTCCGCGTGACCGATACCGCGGGCCTGCGCGACACCACCGACCCCATCGAGCAGGCGGGCATTGACCGCGCGATGGCAGAGGCTTCGGCCTCCTCGCTCATCCTCGCGGTGTTCGACGGCTCCAAACCGATCGGGGACGAGGATATGCTCGTGCTGGCGCGTTCGGCGGGACACCGTGCGATTGCGGTCGTGAACAAGGTCGATCTGCCGCAGCAGCTGGACGAAAAGCTGCTCAAAAAGCATTTCCTGCATATCGTGCCGCTGTCGGCAAAAACCGGCGAGGGGATGGACAAGCTGCTTTCGCTCATTCCGCGCACAGTCGGCCTGGGCGACGGCGCGTTTGACGGCGCGTTGATTACCAATGCCCGCCAGGCTGCGGCGCTGGCGCGTGCCGCCGAGCGGTGCGAAGCCGCGCTGTATGCAGCGCAGTCCGGCATGACCCCGGATGCGGTCGTGATGGATGCCGAAGGCGCGATTGCCGCCCTGGGCGAGATCACCGGCGAAACCGTGACCGAGGCCGTTGTTTCGCGGATCTTCAGCGATTTTTGTGTCGGTAAATAAGAGAGTCGAAAAGGGCCGCCTGCCGCACGCAGCGGCCCTTTATGATTGGATAAGAAATTTACTGATTGCAATATATTAATATCTATATTACTAACAGTAATAAATTTATCCACGGAAAAGTCAAGTTATCCAAAGTTTACACAGAGTTATCAACAGGTATGCACAATCATCCACAAGTCAAGCTGTTTATTTATGGAATCATTCACCGTGTATTTTCCAGTAAGGAGGGATGGGAATGACCGGCTTTCCGGCGGAAGCCTTTGACGTTGTTGTAATCGGCGCGGGCCATGCGGGTATTGAAGCCGCGCTCGCCGCGGCGCGGCTCGGGATGCACACCGCCTGCTTTACCATCAATCTGGACGCGGTCGGCAATATGCCGTGCAACCCGGCCATCGGCGGCACGGCCAAGGGGCATCTGGTGCGGGAGATCGACGCGCTGGGCGGCGAGATGGCGCGCGCCGCGGACGCGGCCTGCATCCAGTACCGTATGCTGAACCGCGGCAAAGGCCCGGCCGTGCACTCGCTTCGCGCGCAGGCCGACCGTGTCCGCTACCGCACCTATATGAAGCACGCGCTCGAGCGGCAGGAAAACCTGCGGCTCATGCAGGATGAGATCGTCTCGGTCGAAACCGAAAACGGCGCGGTCAGTGTGGTCGTGACCGCGATTGGTGCGCGGCATCCCGCCAAAGCGGTGATCGTCGCGTCCGGCACCTTCCTGGGCGGGCGCATCATCATTGGAGATTATATGCGCGACTGCGGCCCGGACGGTATGTTTGCTGCAAAGCCGCTGACCGAGTCCCTGCGCGGGCTGGGTCTGCGCCTGCAGCGCTTCAAGACCGGCACGCCCCCGCGTATCCACCGCCGTTCGATCGACTTTTCCGGTCTGGAGGTACAGCAGGGGGAGGAGGAGATCATCCCGTTCTCGTTCGAGACCGAACGCCCCCCGCAGAATCAGGCGGTCTGTTACCTGACTTATACCACCGACAGGACGCACGAGGTCATCCGCGCCAATCTGGACCGCTCGCCGCTGTACGGCGGCAAGATCGAAGGCGTTGGCCCGCGTTACTGCCCGTCCATCGAGGATAAGGTGGTGCGCTTTGCGGA